>NZ_JBFHGC010000052.1:0-8743 GCF_041583315.1 Ilyobacter sp.
CGCCCATTACTGCCAGAAAATGGGCAGAGGAAATCATCAATGAAATGACAGATATTTTTGAAGAAACCGGTATTTTAGATGAGAAATATAAAGAAATAATAGATTTTCAAAAAGATAAAGTATTGCATGAGGACAGACATTATGTTACAAGGCTTTTAGAGGGAATAAAAGAAAATGGCTTCATAAATTTTCACCTTGAAAAAGCTAAAGTCTCTCTGGAAGAAAGTCAGAAAAAAAGTTTTGCCTTAAAAGGTTATGAAGATTTGGAACTTTCAACTCAGATAGTGTTGAAAGAGGCTATAAAAAGAGGAGTTAAATTTGAATTAGTTGACAGAAATGAAAACTTTGTTCTTTTAGACAACGGAGTAAAAAAAGAGTATATTAAGCAGGCCACAAAAACCTCTTTAGACTCTTATATTACAGCCCTAATAATGGAAAATAAAGTGGTTACCAAAAAAGTGCTGGCAGATAACGGTATCAAAGTTCCCACTGGTGAGGATTATGATGACCCTTCCCAGGCAAAGGCAGATTACCAGGACTATCAAAATAAAGCAATCGTGGTGAAACCCAAATCTACTAATTTCGGTCTGGGTATAAGTATTTTTAAGGCCGGATTCAGCAAAGCTGATTATGAAAAGGCGGTGGATATTGCCTTTGGAGAAGACAATTCTATTCTTATTGAGGAGTTTATAGAGGGGAAAGAGTACAGATTTTTTGTGATCGGCGATGAGACAGTGGGCATCCTTCACAGAGTACCGGCAAATGTAGTCGGTGACGGAAAGAAGAGTATAGAAGAGCTGGTAGAAGAAAAAAACAAAAGTCACCTCAGAGGAAAGGGTTATAAGACACCGCTAGAGAAGATGGTCATCGGAGAGGTAGAAGAGATGTTTTTAGCCGCCCAGGGTAAAAACATAAATTATATACCTCAAAAAGATGAAAAAGTTTTCTTGAGGGAAAATTCAAACATAAGCACAGGGGGAGACAGCATCGACTACACCGATGATATCCCTGATGTGTACAAGGAGATAGCAGTAAAAGCTTCAAAAGCAGCAGGGGCTGTAATCTGTGGGGTGGATATGATGATAAAAGACATAAAAAATGCTGACCCAGATGGAAATTACGGGGTCATAGAGATAAATTTCAATCCTGCAATACACATCCACTGCTATCCCTATATTGGTAAAAACAGGGAGCTAGGCGGAAAAATTTTAGATGCCCTGGGATTCTGACTATAGTATCTAAAGAAAGAGTTATCTTAATTTATAATATTTAATTTATTTTTAGGAGGTTACAATGAAATACAAATTAGAACACGGGTGTATCAGAGTAAAGAATTTAAATAGTTCTTTGGAGTTTTATGAAAAAGCTTTAGGCCTGAAAGAGGTCAGAAGAAAGGATTTTCCAAAATATGAATTCACACTGGTATATCTAAGTGATGAAAATAATAACTTTGAAATAGAACTGACATATAATTATCATACTGATAAACCCTATGAGCTGGGTAACGGGTTTAGTCATTTTGCTTTAACAGTAGAAAACCTGGAAGAATCACATAAAATGCACAGAGATATGGGGTATGAAGTGGGAGACCTCAAGGGACTTCCCGGAGAAAATCCAAAGTATTATTTTGTAAAGGATCCAGACGGATATGCCATTGAAATAATCAGAGCACAGTAAAAAAGGCTTTTCAGACTATGTATAAGTTTGGATCCCGGTAATTTAAAATTTATAACATCCATTTCCCCGGCACTCTCATGAGTGCCTTTTTTCTTCCATTATAAATACTTATAGTGACCTTGTTATATATAAAAAATGTGTATGGGTTAGTTGGTTTATAAATAACCAAATAAGTCCTTTAGGTGATATAATACAAGATGCGTCTGAAAACAATCCAGCCTAAATGATACTGGTAATACTTTGGATGAAATAAGAAAATAAAGCTATTTGTATTTTATGATACAATTTAAAAGTTAAAAATTTGTTATCCTTTCCTTAGAAAAGATTATTCTGCTCACTTAAAATAAACAAGTTGTTGTAAAATATAATATATATTTTGATAAAAATACATTATTTTCTAAAAAAGAGGTAAAAAAATGAAGAAATTTCTAAAAAGTTTAGTTGAGAAAAACAGAGCTAAGAGTGAACTGGGTAATGTAGCAAACTACATTCCCGGACTTGAAAAGTCAAATAAAAATGCTCTCGGACTTTGCATCATGAAGACCAATGGTTCTATATACTCCGTAGGTGACTGTAATATGAAATTTACCATACAGAGTGTGTCAAAACCCATTACACTCATGCTGGCAATACTAGATCACGGTGAGGAGTATGTATTCTCAAAAGTCGGGATGGAGCCCACCGGAGATGCCTTTAATTCAATACAGAAACTGGAAACCTGCAAAAACCACAAACCCTTTAACCCCATGATAAATGCTGGAGCTATAGCAACAAGTGCACTGATAAAGGGTAATAATGCAGAAGAAAAATTCCAGAGACTTTTGGATTTTTTCAGAAAAATTTCGGAAAATAAAAACCTTGAAGTGAATAATGATATTTACCTGGGAGAAAATCTTACGGGAAATAAAAACAGGGCCATGGCTTATTTTATGAAGGGCGAGGGTTACCTCGACGGAAGTATTGACGATGCACTGTATGTGTATTTCAGACAGTGTTCTATAGAGGTCACTGCAAAGGACCTGGCCAGAATCGGTCTCTTCCTGGCCAGAGGCGGAGTAATGAGCAACGGAGAAAGAGTAGTCAGCGAGCGTGTATCAAAGATCGTAAAAACCCTTATGATAACCTGCGGGATGTATGACGGCTCAGGTGAGTTTGCCATGAGAGTGGGAATCCCTTCGAAATCAGGTGTAGGCGGAGGAATAATGTCTGTGGTACCAGGGAAGATGGGTATAGGGGTATTTAGTCCGGCCCTTGATGAAAAAGGTAATCCTCTGGCCGGAGAATCTCTTCTGGAAGATCTTTCAGATGAATTGTCCCTGAGCATATTTTAAAATAATAATAATTAAACTATTTCCATACAAAAACCCAGCTGATTTTATTTCGGCTGGGTTTTTTATTATCTCTTCAAAATCTTTATCATTAATAGACAGTGTCTCATCCATAGGCCCTTTTGTATGAACAACAGATACAAAAGGAGCTTCATACTTAAAATGATGTGTCAGCATACATAACTTCTTTTAACTATAGTTTCAAAACTAATAAAAGTGTACCAAAATATAATAAAAAGAATAAAAATAGTCCAATTGTATCTATAGATACAATTTCAATATAAATAATCTGTTATGCTCTCTTTAGAGAAAGTAAATTAAAAGGAGGAGTATATGTTAACTAAGATCAAGGTATTACTAACGGCAATAATTGCCATCATGCTATTTGGTGCATGTGGCGGAGAAGCAAAAAATAAAGATGGAGCTGCGAAGGACACTATTGTTGTGGCCCAGGGAGCTGATGCAAAAGCACTAGACCCTCACGCAACCAATGACCAGCCATCAGCAAGAATAATTACACAAATTTATGACAGACTGGTGGACATTGACAATAATATGAATATTATTCCTGGGCTTGCTGAATCATGGGAGCAGCCAGATTCATTTACATCTATTTTCCACCTCAGACATGGAATCAAATTCCACAACGGAGAGGAGTTAAAAGCCTCCGATGTAAAATTTTCACTTGAAAGAGAACTTAACACAGCTCAAGTATCACATATTGTTGAAGGTATGGACAAAGTAGAGGTATTAGATGATTATACAGTAAAAGTTACAACAATAGAACCTGCTGGAGCAATGCTTTACAACCTTGCTCATCCGGCTTCTTCTATATTAAATGAAAAAGCTGTAACAAAAAGTGGAGAAAACTATGGTCAGGAACCAGTTGGTACTGGTCCGTATAAATTTATAAGCTGGGCTGCAGGGGATAAAATTACTCTTGAAGCTAATGCAGATTACTTTAACGGAGTTCCTGCAATAAAAAATCTGGTATTCAGAAATATAGCTGAGGGAACTAACAGAGTTATCGGACTCGAAACTGGAGAAGTAAATATAGCTTATGACATCGAACCTATAGATTCAGAAAGAGTTTCTACTCATAAAGAACTTAAATTTGATGAGCAGGAAGCACCGTCTTTGGACTATATAGGTTTTAACATGAAGAAAAAACCATTTGACAACAAAAAAGTAAGACAGGCAATTGCCACTGCTGTAAATGTAGACGATCTTATTGAAGCAGTTCTTCTAGGTGCCGGTACAAAAGCCAACTCTCCTATAGGACCTAAGGTATTTGGTTATAATCCAAATGCAAAGTCTTATAAATTCAACGTAGAAAAAGCTAAACAGCTTCTTACTGAAGCAGGTTACCCTAATGGATTTAAAACTGTTATCTGGACAAATGACAACCCTATTAGAATGCAGGTATGTCAAATCGTTCAGGCTCAATTAAAAGAAATTGGAATTGAAATGACAATAGAACCTATGGAATGGGGAGCATATTTGGAAAGTACTGCCAGAGGAGATCATGACATGTATATCCTTGGCTGGGGAACTACTACTGGAGATGCTGACTATGGTCTTTATGCATTATTCCATTCTTCAACTCAAGGAGGACCTGGAAACAGATCTTTCTATAACAATCCAGTTGTAGACAATCTTTTGGATAAGGGTAAGGCTTCTACTGATCCGGAAGAAAGAAAAGTTTTTTATGCAGAAGCTCAAGAGATTATTCAGGAAGATCTGCCTATCCTAAGTCTTTTCTATAAAAATATAAATGCCGGAATGCAAAAAAATGTAGAAGGATTTGCATTACATCCTTCTGGAAGCCACAGACTCTCAACTGTACACTTTGCTGATTAATTACAATGTCAATATTAGCGCCTTCTTTGGGAGGCGCTTTACAAAAGAAAGAAGGGGGATAACATGCATAAATATATATTGAAAAGGCTACTCTTATTAATTCCAGTATTGCTCGGAGTATCTTTTCTGGTTTTCTCTATAATGTCATTTACTCCAGGAGATCCTGCACAATTGATCCTTGGCGAGAGTGCTTCTAAGACATCAATTATAGCTCTCAGAGAAGAAATGGGACTAAATGATCCTTTTATTTTACAGTATGCAAGATTTGTAGGAAATGCAGTTACAGGAGATTTCGGAAGGTCTTATACATCTGGAAGAGAAGTGTTTTCAGAAATATTCTCTAGATTTCCAAATACATTAATACTTGCAGTAATCGGTATGATCATTGCAGTACTTATAGGTATACCTGTAGGTATCATCTCAGCTACAAAGCAATACTCTCTTGTAGACAGCGTTAGTATGATTGGGGCATTACTTGGTGTAGCCATGCCCAACTTCTGGTTGGGGCTTATGCTAATACTAGTTTTCTCAGTTGGATTAAGGATACTTCCTTCTGGAGGGTTTACAGGAATGAGTAGTCTCATTCTCCCGTCATTAACATTGGGAACAGGTGCAGCAGCAATTATCACCCGTATGACAAGATCATCCATGCTTGAAGTTATCAGACAGGATTATATAAGAACTGCCAGAGCTAAGGGTGTTTCTGAGAAAAAGGTTATCAATCATCATGCCCTCAAAAATGCTCTTATACCTATAATCACAGTTATCGGTCTTCAATTTGGATATCTTCTGGGGGGAGCTGTTCTTACAGAAACTGTTTACTCATGGCCTGGAGTAGGAAGACTTATGGTTGAAGCAATCAGGCAGAAAGATACACCTACCGTACTTGCGGCAGTTGTATTTCTTGCAGCAGCCTTCAGTGTCGTAAACTTAATGGTTGACCTTGTATATGCTTACGTCGATCCTAGAATGAAATCACAATATAAATAAGGAGGTTATTATGTCAGAGCAGGCTATTAAAGTCGAAAATTCCATAGAAAAAACACAAACAATAAAAAATACAAATAAAAAAAGAAGCCAATGGGCTGAAGTCTGGAGAAGACTAAAGAAAAATAAAATGGCTATGTTTGGATTGGCTATTTTAGTGATACTTGTAGTCTCGGCACTATTTGCCGATGTTATTGCAGACTATGACGATGTGGTTATTAAACAACATCTAAAGGACAGGCTGCAGGGACCTAGTTTGAAGCACTGGTTAGGAACCGATGAATTTGGAAGAGATATGCTTGCTAGAATGATACATGGATCTAGAGTTTCACTACAGGTAGGTATCCTGGCTATTGGCATCGCCATTGTCTCGGGAGGAAGCCTAGGAGCAATATCCGGATATTACGGCGGTAAGTTAGATAACTTTATAATGAGAATAATGGATGTCTTTCTTGCAGTACCAAGTATTCTTCTGGCAATAGCCATCGTAGCAGCACTTGGACCTAGTATTTTCAATCTTATGCTGGCCATAAGCGTCTCATATATCCCTACTTTTGCAAGGATAGTGAGAGCCTCTGTCCTTTCCATCAGAGATCAAGAATTTATAGAGGCAGCAAAGGCTATAGGGGCCAGTGATGCTAGAATAATTCTCAGACATATCATACCTAATTCCCTGGCACCGGTAATTGTACAAGGGACACTAGGAGTAGCAGGAGCTATTCTTTCTACAGCTGGTCTCAGCTTCATAGGTATGGGCATACAGCCGCCTGCACCAGAATGGGGATCCATGCTAGCTGGAGGAAGACAATACCTGAGATACGCCTGGCATGTAACTACATTCCCGGGACTTACAATTATGTTTACCATACTGGCACTTAACTTACTTGGAGACGGTTTGAGAGATGCACTTGATCCAAGATTGAAGCAATAAGTTTGAGGAGGAAATTATGAGTGATAAACTACTTGATATAAAAAATCTGAGCATTATCTACACAACTGAAGATGGTACAGTAAACGCCGTCAATAATATCGATCTAAACCTAAAAGAGGGAGAAACTTTAGGTTTGGTAGGTGAAACAGGAGCAGGAAAAACTACAACAGCTCTTGGAATAATGAAGCTTATACCTAATCCTCCTGGAAAAATAATTAATGGAAATATTCTCTTTGAAGGTAAGGATCTTATCCATGAATCAGAGGATGACATGAGGGGAGTAAGAGGAAACAAGATATCTATGATTTTCCAGGATCCGATGACCTCCCTTAACCCCGTATTGACAGTGGGAGAACAGATTTCAGAGGTTATTGAAATTCATCAGGACCTGGATAAAAACGAATCAATGAAAAAAGCAGGAAAAATGCTTGAAATGGTGGGAATACCTGCAGCAAGGGTTAACGACTTTCCTCATCAATTTTCAGGAGGAATGAAACAGAGAGTTGTGATCGCCATAGCTCTTGCATGCAACCCAAAACTTCTCATTGCAGATGAACCTACAACAGCACTAGATGTTACAATCCAGGCACAGGTATTAGACCTTATGAACGATCTTAAAAACAAATTTAAAACTGCCATGATAATGATTACTCATGACCTCGGAGTGGTAGCTCAGGTCTGTGACAAGGTAGCCATTATGTATGCTGGGGAAATAGTAGAAAACGGAAGAATAGAAGATATCTTCGAAAATACAAAACATCCATATACCAAAGGGCTGTTTGCATCCATACCAAATTTAGATGATGATGTAGATCGATTAAAACCTATCAAAGGGGTTCTACCAGACCCGACAGATCTTCCGTCTGGATGCAAATTCCATACAAGATGTCATAATGCAAAAAAAATATGTCAAGAAAGAGAACCTAAGCCTATTGAAATAAGTAAGGGACATTACGTAAAATGCCTGATTTATGAGGGACTTGTAGAAGCTGTGGAACTTAAATAAGGGAGATGAATATGGCTGAAAAAATATTAGAAGTAAGAAACCTTAAAAAACACTTTGATACTCCTAAGGGGAAACTTCATGCTGTTGACGGGGTAACTTTCTCAATAGAAAAAGGCAAAACCTTAGGAATAGTAGGTGAATCCGGATGTGGAAAATCTACCACTGGAAGAGTTATACTGAGACTTCTCGAAGCTACAGAGGGTGAGATTTTTTTCGAGGGTAAAAATATAAGAACTTTCAACAAAAAACAGATGAGAGATCTGAGAGAAGATATGCAAATAGTCTTTCAAGATCCATTTGCATCACTTAATCCCAGAATGACGGTTAGTGAAATTATCGGAGAACCTCTAATAATTCATAAAAAATGCAAAAATAAACAGGAACTTAGTGAAAATGTAAAGGAATTAATGGATACAGTGGGACTTAGTCAAAGACTCATAAACACATATCCCCATGAGTTAGACGGAGGAAGAAGACAGAGAATTGGTATCGCCAGAGCTCTGGCACTGAAACCAAAATTTATAATATGTGACGAACCTGTATCAGCTTTGGATGTTTCTATTCAGGCTCAGGTATTAAACCTGATGCAGGATTTACAGAAAAAATTTAACCTTACATATATTTTTATAACTCATGATCTTTCGGTAGTAAAACATTTTTCAGATGAAGTTGCAGTAATGTATCTGGGACAGTTGGTGGAAAAAGGACCGGCAAATAAGCTCTTTAAAAACCCCACCCACCCCTATACAAAGGCCCTGCTCTCTGCTATACCAACTCCGAGCCTGAAGAAAAAAATGGAAAGGGTTAAACTTACCGGGGAGATAACATCCCCTATAAGTCCTGAGCCTGGATGCCGGTTCGCCAAAAGGTGTGTCCATGCAAAAGGAGAGTGTACACACGGAGACCCTAATCTTATTGAGATCTCAAAAGATCATTTTGTGGCATGCCATATAA
>NZ_JBFHGC010000053.1:0-8730 GCF_041583315.1 Ilyobacter sp.
GATAACAGATGAAGAGATAGAAAAGATGGAAAGAGTCCATCTTAAACTTTTAAAAAGTACAAGCGAAGAAGAAATGAGTATTGTGGATTTAGAATTTCATTCTATTATTGCAAAAGCGTCTAAAAATCCCCTTGTCATAGCTATTTTAAACTCTGTTTCTGAAATTCTGGAAAATTCAGTCAAGACCTCAAGAAAAAGAGTTATAGAAAAGTTTGGTAAAAATATAATTGACAGTGATCATCAGGCAATAACAGACGCTCTAAAAAAAAGAGATTTAAAAGCTGCAAAAAAGGCTATGAAAGAACACTTTGATCATATAGGGGAAACTAGGATTTAAAAAAGAACACTAAAAGTGAAAAAAGTAATTAAATTATTTTTTTGAAACGTTTTACTAAAATTATATATTAAATAAATAATTAACAAGGCTCTGGAGAGATTGAAAAATAAGGTGAATTTAGAATTAGTGAACACTAAAACGTCTCTAGGCCTTATTTTATATGGGTAAAGTGAAAAAAGTAATTATAACACTTTAGTTGACTTTTACAAAAAAAACAGGCTATTATATATTAGATCAATCAAAGAGAGGTCATATGATTTCTCTTTTTAATTATAACAATAATCGGTCAGACCAATTTTTTTTAAGCTTTAAAGTGGTCAGACCAAAACAGGAGGTTTGAAATGAAGATTGCTGTTTGTGTAAAACAGGTTCCAGGTAATAGTGATGTACAGGTAGATCCGGATACTGGTGTTCTTTTGAGAGACGGAGTGGATTCTAAGGTAAATCCTTATGATCTCTATGCATTGGAAACAGCTTTGAAGATCAAAGAGGATAAAGGAGGAGAGATCGGGATCATATCTATGGGACCGCCTCAGGCAATGGAGGTAATAAGAGAAGCTTTCATGATGGGAGCCGATGAAGGGATACTTTTATCAGACAGGAGATTCGCAGGTGCAGATGTACTGGCTACATCATATACTCTGGCTCAGGGAATAAAAGCTCTGGGAGATATAGACCTCATAATCTGTGGAAAACAAACTACAGATGGGGATACAGCCCAGGTTGGACCTGAGATGGCAGAATACTTATCTATACCTCATATAGCCAATGTCAGCAAGATACTGGAAATATGTGAGGAGCACATTACTGTAGAGGCGGATATGGGAGAGACTATAGAGGTTCAGGACATACCTTTTCCTTGCCTTATAACAGTAGAGAAGGGTATTTATACTCCAAGACTTCCCTCTTATAAAAGAAAATTTGATGCTATGAAAAAAGATATAAAAATAATGTCTTTGGATGATTTACCTGATAAGGAAGAGTCAAAGTATGGTCTAAAAGGTTCTCCTACCCAGGTAGAGAGAATATTCAACCCAGAAAAGATTGAAGACAGAGAAACTATAAAAGGCAGTACACAAGAGATTGCCCAGGAACTTTATAAAAGAATGAAAGAATATAAATTTGCTTAGGAGGGAAAAATGGGAGAATTATATATAAATCACGATAAAATCGATCATAAGTTAATGAGAGAATTAATAGAACTTTGTCCGTTTAATGCTATAGAGGAAAATCAAGGAAAACTGGATATAAACTCTGGATGTAAAATGTGCAGATTGTGTGTCAAGCAGGGTAAGGGTGCAATTGAATTCCGAGAAGATAATTCCGGAGAAAAAATAGATAAAACACTTTGGAGAGGAATAACTGTGTATGTGGATCATTTTTCAGAAGAGATACATCCGGTAACTCTAGAGCTCATAGGTAAAGCAAAAGATCTGGCAAAGGTAACCGGACATCCTGTACAGGCAATAATTATGGGGGATAAAGTAGAAAAAATGGCAGAGGAACTGCTGCATTACGGAGTCGACGAAGTACATCTATACAAGGATTCTGAACTGGAGCACTTCAAAATAGAAAATTATACAGGAGTATTTGAATCGTACATCAATGAGGTAAAACCATCTTCAGTTTTAGTAGGGGCTACAACATTAGGAAGATCTCTGGCTCCTAGAGTGGCAGCCAGATTCCGTACCGGTCTTACGGCAGACTGTACAATACTTCAGATGAAGGAAAATAGTGATCTGGTACAGATAAGACCGGCTTTCGGAGGAAACATAATGGCCCAGATAGTAACCCAGAACCACAGGCCTCAGTTCTGTACTGTGAGAAACAAAATATTTGATGCTCCAGTTAGAACAAATGATAAATCCGGGGAAATAATAATTCATCCAGTGGATAAAAGCAAATTAATTTCTAAAATCAATGTTCGGAATATATTCAAAAAGGAAAAAGAGAGCTGCATATCTGATGCCGAGGTAATAGTGGCTGTGGGAAGAGCTCTAAAAAAAGAAGGAGATATGGAAATGATGCAGGAATTTGCTGATCTATTGGGAGGAAGACTTGCTTGTACAAGACCTCTCATTGAGAGCGGATGGATGGACTGTAAAACCCAGATAGGTCTCAGCGGAAGGACTGTAAAACCAAAAATAATTTTTGCCTGTGGAATCCACGGAGCTGTTCAGTTTACTGCAGGAATGGAAAACTCAGATACAATCGTTGCTATAAATACAGATGAAAATGCCCCTATATTCAACGTGGCTCACTGGGGAGTCGTAGGAGATATGTACAAGGTGATACCGGAGCTTATGGAAAAAATAAAAACCGGGAGAGATGTAATCTCCCTTGGAGAGGAGTAATTATGAATTATAAAAATGTAGATATTCAGGATTTTGAAAATATAGCCGAAATTTTGGGAAATAAGGACAGAGTCCTATGGGAAGATGCAATAAGTGAAGACTATTCACATGACGAACTGGGGGGCATAAGCAGAAAACCCGATATACTGGTAAAAGCAAAGAATTCTGATGAGATATCAAAAGTTGTTAAGTATGCCTATGAACATTCTATACCTATCGTAGCCCGTGGGTCTGGTACCGGACTTGTAGGTGCTTCTGTCGCTATTCATGGCGGTATTATGATAGAAACTACTCAGATGAACAAAATACTTGAATTGGATGAGGATAATCTAACTCTCACAGTGGAACCAGGGGTGCTTCTCATGGAGATAGGAAAATATGTGGAAGAGAGGGATTTCTTTTATCCACCAGATCCGGGAGAAAAAAGTGCAACTATAGGGGGAAACATCAGTACAAATGCAGGAGGAATGAGAGCTGTAAAATACGGTGTTACACGTGACTATGTCCGTGGACTGGAAGTTGTACTTCCAAACGGTGACATTATGGAGATGGGAGGAAAGGTTGTAAAGAATTCAGCAGGTTACAGTCTCAAGGATCTTGTAATCGGATCAGAGGGAACTCTGGGAATAATAACCAAGGCAATACTGAAGCTGCTTCCTCTTCCAAAATATTCAGTGAGTCTTCTAATACCATTTGGGAATATTGATAATGCCATAGATGCAGTACCTGCAATAATAAGATCAAAGGCTGTTCCGACAGCTGTGGAATTCATGCAAAAAGAGGTTATCTATTCGGCAGAAGAGTTCCTGGGAAAAACCTTCCCTGACAAATCCAGTGATGCTTATCTTCTTTTGACTTTTGATGGCAACTCCAAGGAACAAGTGGAGAAAGATTACGAAGTTGTAGCTGACCTGTGTCTTGAGATAGGAGCTACCGATGTATATATCGTAGATACAGAAGAGAGAAAAGAGAGTGTATGGTCTGCAAGAGGAGCTTTTTTAGAAGCTATAAAAGCCTCTACTGATGAGATGGATGAGTGTGACGTGGTTGTTCCTAGAAACTGTGTATCTGAATTTATAAAGTATACCAAGGATCTGGAAAAAGAATTTAATATTAGAATTCCGAGCTTCGGTCATGCAGGTGACGGTAATCTGCATGTATACATATGCAGAGACGGACTGGATCAGGAAATATGGGAAGATAAGCTAAATGCGGTGTTCAAAAAAATGTATGCGAGATCAGAGGAACTAGGCGGACTTGTATCAGGTGAACATGGGATAGGTTATGCAAAAAAAGGATATATGTTTGATCAGTATTGTGATAACAATATTGAGATAATGAGAGGAATAAAACAGGTCTTTGATCCAAAAAATATACTGAATCCTGGGAAAGTCTGTCAATAAGACTTTATGTAAAATACTTTAAAAATAAGATTTAAATGATTCTGTGAAATAGAAGAATATAGAAATACCAAAGATAGTAATTGCAATGAAATAACTCCATACTATATGTAGACGGCTACAAGGGCGGTAGCCGTCAAAACATGGTGTGATTTAAAGAGAGGCAGAATATTTTTAGGGCGATAGATGAGATTAAAAACTCATAAATACTTCCTTTCTTTATATAAAGTTTTATACATGATAGTTGTCAATTGTAAAAACAGATATAATTTTATATTTAAATTAGGTGTAAGTAGATTGGACCTTTATATTGTTTGCTTGATTATTGCAGCGTTTTTATAGGGAGGAAGTAAATGAGAATAATTCAAATTTTAGTGGCTCTGATGCCTATTTTGTTGCCTTTGATATTTTTGGTAGTTTTGAGAATGCCTGCAAAAAAAGGCATGTTTTTAACTTTTTCTATATTCGTACTTTCGGCTTTTGGTGTCTGGGGAATGGGAGGGGACATAGTGCTCGCTTCAATACTTCAGGGAGTACATAAGTCTATTACAATATTGTGGATACTATTTGGTGCTATTTTGCTTCTGAAAGTGATGACACACACAGGAGGAGTAGACATAATAAAGAGGGGATTCAGCAGTGTGACTAAGGATATGAGAGTCCAGGCAGTTATTGTGGGAGCCTTTTTTGTGGCCCTTATAGAGGGTGCGGCTGGATTTGGTACTCCTGCTGCAGTTGCCGGGCCTTTTCTTGTGGCTCTGGGATTCAATCCTCTGGCAGCGGCATCTATAGCCCTTATAGGGGACAGTAGTCCTGTATCCTTTGGTGCAGTAGGGACTCCTATTATTGTAGGTCTGGGTAATATACCTGGAGCGAATCCTGAATTCTTTGATCTTATAGGAAGAACGGTCACAAGAATGGACATTGTGACAGCGACACTGCTTCCTACAATGATAATAATGATGTTAACTAAATTTTTCGGAAAAGAAAAGTCTTTTAAAGCTGCTTTTGAGATTCTCCCGTGGTCACTGCTGGTGGGAGCCACATATTCAGTATCTGCACTGCTTTACTCTACTTTTTTAGGAGCAGAATTTGTATCTATACTGGCCTCTCTTACAGGGCTTGTAGTATCATGCTATACTGCTAAAAAAGGAATAATGATGCCTAAAAACAGAGAGTGGAAGACTGAGGCTGTATTTGAAGAAGAAACAGTAATTGAAACTAATTCTCCTAAAAAGAAAAATTCCGCTGGGGGAAGGGTTAGCTTTAATGAAAACGGAACAATAACTTTGTCAGAATCAGTTTCAGCAAAGGATATTTTCTCAGCCTGGATGCCTTATGTAGCAGTTGTAATAATGCTTCTTATAACCAGAATTATACCTCCGGTGAAAAAATTTGTTCTCACACATGCTGATTTGAGCTGGAGAAATATTTTGGGAGAGGGAGTTACCTCTAAATGGCAGATACTTTACTCTCCAGGAACTGTGTTGGCTATTGCTGCAATCATTGCATTGATATGCCTAAAAGGAGACGGTGAGGCGTTAAAGAAGGCAACTAAAGAAACACTGAATTCTGTAATAAATGCATCTGTGGCTCTGTGCTTTACTCTTGCTGTCGTACAGATTTTCAGTAATTCTGCCAATTCAGTAATGGCCATAGGAATGCCAAATTATCTGGCAAATATCCTGTCTTCAGTATTTCAGGGTAACTGGCTTGCAATAGCTCCTTTCCTCGGTGAACTAGGGGCCTTTATCACAGGTTCAGCCACAGTATCGACACTGACATTCTCCCCTATACAATATCAGGTAGCCAACGCTGTAGGGATTAATTCCACTGTAGTCCTGGCTCAGCAGGTAATAGGAGGAGCAGCAGGAAATATGATATGTATACATAATGTCGTAGCTGCAGCAGCGGTAGTGGGTCTGACAGGGGAAGAGGGGAACATAATCAGAAAGACACTTCCTGCAGCTATGTTTTACGCAGTTGTAGTGGGTATACTAGGATATGTAGCCAACTGGATAATTTAGTATGGAAAGATGCGAAAGGTGTTTTATATATAACGGGCAGGAGGATCTTATAAAGAAATATCAGGAAATAGAAAGCAAAATATACCTGAGTCCTCTGGCAGTAAGCTCGGAAGAGATGAGATTTTATCATAAAAACAAGAAAATATTTGATCAGAAAAAAGATAAGTAGCATAAACCTATTTACCTTTTATCCAGAGATATATTATGAGCCCCTCTTCAGATGGTGACTGAAGAGGGGCTTTTACTTTGGTCTGCAGGTATATTTAATGTTAAATTGTGTTTATCCCTGGTAAATAGAACCAATAAAAATAAAAATAAACCCAATGTTTCCTACAACATATTATGGGATATAAATGCATAATGTCAATAAAAACAATGGTTATAATCTAAAAAGTACGAACACATAAAAAAAAAAATTGTTATCTATCTGCAAAAGTGACAATAAGATACAATGTATCAAATAGAAAAATAAATTCATGGGGAATCATAAAAATTTATTTGAAATTAAGTTATAGCAAACAAGGGGGATTAAAAATGATAATCAAAATGAAAAAAGATGCTGAGTGGAATGTAATAGAAAAGATAATGGATACTCTTAAGAGAAAAGGACTAGGAGTACATGATATAAACGGACAGGAATACAGAATCATAGGGGTTATAGGGGATACCTCTGGTCTGGACATGGGTAGTATAGAGGGTCTTCCAGGGGTGGAAACTGTTACTAGAATCCAGGAGCCGTTTAAGAAGGCAAACAGGGTACTGAAAAGTGAGGATACAGTAATAGATGTAAAGGGAATAAAGATTGGTGGAGGCAACTTCACAATAATGTCGGGACCTTGTTCTGTAGAGTCAAGAGAACAAATAATCGAAGTAGCAGAAGGGGTAAAAGCTGCAGGTTCTCAAATTCTGAGAGGGGGAGCTTTTAAACCAAGAACATCTCCATATGCATTCCAGGGACTAGAGCTAGAAGGACTAGACCTTCTGAAGGAAGCCAGAAAAATCACAGGTATGCCAATAGTAACTGAGATCATGTCCCCGTCTCTTGTGGACAAATTCGTAGAAGATGTAGACATAATCCAGGTAGGGGCTAGAAACATGCAAAACTTTGATTTGCTTAAAGCACTTGGAAAAACTCAGACTCCGATACTTCTTAAAAGAGGTATGTCGGCAACTATAGAGGAATGGATCATGTCTGCAGAGTACATCATGTCAGAGGGAAATCCAAATGTAATTCTCTGTGAGAGAGGGATAAGAACATTTGAGAAATATACCAGAAATACTCTTGATCTTAGTGCTGTACTAGCTGTAAAAAAATTGACGCATCTTCCTGTAATAGTAGATCCTAGCCATGCAACTGGTAAGAGATGGATGGTAAAAAACCTGGCTATGGCAGCAGCAGCAGTGGGAGCAGACGGACTAATGATAGAGGTTCATAATGATCCTGAAAATGCTCTTTGTGACGGAGCTCAGTCTCTTACACCAAAGGATTTTGCAGAAGTTATGGTAGACGTAAAAAAAATAGCTGAACTTGTAAATAAAAAAATGTAATAGAAATATAAAACAGGAGAGGCTAAGCCTCTCCTGTTTTAATGATTTTCTGAATCGGGATTATAGATCAACGGCTCTTCTTCTCCTTTTAGTATTCTCATGGCTCCTTGTGCCAAGGCGGACATTTCATGTTCCCCTGGATAAACTTTTATAGGGGCGAGAAAAGCCACCCTTTCTTTCAGAAGGTTTACCACTTTCTCAGAGTATGCCATTCCTCCAGTTAGAATTATAGCATCAACATTACCTTTTAAAACTGTAGAAAATGCTCCTATCTCTTTTGAAATTTGGTATATCATGGCATCAAAGATCAGCTCTGCTTTTTTATCACCTTTTTCAATGAGTTCTAAGACCTCTATAATACTATTAGTTCCCAGGTATGCAACGGCTCCCCCTTTTCCCACAATTCTTTTTTTGATAAAATCCAGATCATATTTTTTATCAAAACACATCTTTACAATATCTCCAGCTGGCAAGGCTCCAGACCTTTCAGAAGAAAGGGGGCCTTCTCCGTCCAATGCATTTGTCACATCTATTACTTTTCCTTTCATATGGGCACCGATGGTTATTCCGCCACCCATATGAGCCACTATGAGATTTAGTTTTTCATAGGATGTTCCCATCTCACGGGCATAATTTCTGGCTACAGCTTTCTGGTTTAGTGCATGGAAAATCGATTTTCTTTCAATTTCCGGGATCCCGGAAATCCTGGCCACAGGCTCAAGCTCATCAACTACTACAGGATCTACGATATAGGAAGGGACATGGAAATCTTCTCCTATTTCATGGGCTATAATACCCCCTAAATTTGAAGCGTGTTCACCAGATACACCGGCCCTCAGATCGCTGAGTACAGCATCTCCTACAATATAGGTGCCACCTGAGAGAGGTCGTAAGAGCCCACCACGTCCCACCACGGCATCCAGCCTCTCATCCAGAAGATGTTTCTCCTTAAGAGTTTTTTCTATTATATTTTTTCTGAATTGAAACTGATCTATTATTTTTTCAAACTGGTGAATATCCTCTGCAGAGTGACTTATGGTTTCTGAAAATATCTCATTTTCTCC
>NZ_JBFHGC010000054.1:0-8680 GCF_041583315.1 Ilyobacter sp.
AAGGGTCGAATATGAGCTTACTGAAACAGGTTATAAGCTTTTTGAAATAATTCACCAGCTGGAAATCTGGGGGGAAGACTATATTAGGGAATTTAAGAGTTAAAAAAAGAGGGTCTTTCAGACCCTCTTTACATCTATTATTTATTGCTTTGTTTCTCTTTCAACTTTTGAAAATACACAGCCGCAGTAGTCCTGTCTGTAAAGATCATGATCTCTAGAGAGCTCCACAGATCTCTTATACCCGTTTTTCTTTTTGAAATCTCCTGTGAGGAATTTTACACCGTATTTTTCTTCAAGCTCTTTCCCTATCTCATTTATCTTCTGAGCATTTTTCAACGGGCTTATTGAAAGCACAGTGGAAAAATATTCAAATCCCATCTCTTTGGCTTTTTTGGCAGTATCTTCAAGCCTCAGACGATAGCACCTGAAACACCGCTCTCCCCCTTCTTTGCAATCCTCTAGTCCCTCTACATATTTTAAGAAATCTCCTACATCGTATCTTCCCTCTATAAGCTTGATCTCATTTTTTACCTTCATATCCCTGTTAAAGGCCTTTTGTTCCTCCAGTCTTTTGCTGTATTCTTCCTTGAAAGTTATATTGGGATTATAAAAATTTATGGTAATCTCAAAATAATTGCTCAGATATTCCAGTACATAAGAGCTGCAAGGGGCACAGCATGAATGGAGCAGAAGTTTGGGAGTTTTTCCAGAATGTTTTATACCTTCCAATACTTCTTCCAATATTTTTTGGTAATTAATTTTCATCATTTATAAATACCTCTTAATTTTCTCATATAATATTCTGAATTAATGATAATTTTATCTCTCTCTAGTTTTTTTATTTAAGAGAAGGTGTCCCTAATATTTCAAGGTGTTTCATGGCGAGTATGGATTTCCCGTCTACCAGGTTCAGACCGTCTAGTTCATCCAGAGAGGCTTCTATTATTTCCAGAAACTCATCTTCATCTAGAGACTGTTTTGTCTTTACCAGAGATCTTGCCAGAAATATATGAGTTTTAGATTTTGATATTCCCGGACTGGAGTAATACTCATATATTTTTTCCATACTTCCTGCCCTGTATCCTGCTTCCTCTTCCAGTTCTCTGTAGGCTGTCTCTTCAGGGTCCTCACCTGGCTCTATAAGACCTGCAGGTATTTCCAGGATAAAGTCCTGCACTGCAGGTCTGTACTGCCTTACCAGGATAACCTTGTTATTATCTGTAAGTGCTAATATCCCAACTGCATCTACACCCTCTATAAAACTCCACCACACCTCTTTCCCACCAGGGAGTCTCAGCTTTTCCTGTGATATCTCAAAGTGGTCATTTTTGTAGACAATTTTCTTATCCATATGCTTAAATTTCATATTAATCCCCCTAAATCAGAAGCTCTCTGAACTTATAAAGAACTATTCCTGAGGCCACAGCTACATTGAGAGATTCTGCTGATCCATAGATAGGTATGATGACCTTGCTGTCACTGGCTTCTATTATTTTTTCAGATACGCCCTGACCCTCATTTCCAAATATTATAGCATTTTTGGGTCCGGGAGTCATCTCTGTATAGGATATTGCATCTTCTCTCAGGGCAGTTACAGTGGATTTATAGCTTTTTTCACTCATAAATTTTATAATCTCGTCCTCTTCCATATATATGAAGTTCATATTAAAGAGGGAGCCCATACTGCTTCTCACAGTTTTTTCATTGTATACATCCACGCTTCCCTTCAGGAGAACTATATCTTTATATCCCGCTGCATCTGCTACCCTTATTATAGTTCCCAGGTTTCCGGGATCCTGTATTCTGTCGAGGACTACTATATTATCCCCTATAGCTTCTATAGAGGTCTCACACATGGGATATACGAGAATTACCCCCTGTGAATTTTCCTGAGAACTAAGCTCATTAAAGAGTGCTTCAGAAAGGATATATTTCGGGCAGCTAAATCTTTGTGCTTTTTCGATATATCTGTCGTCTCCATCTCTCAGAAGGACAGCCCACGGGATCTTTTCAAAATCTAGAAACTTATGACCCTCTGCAATGAAGAGCTTTTCTTTTTCTCTGTATTTTCTTGTCTTAAGTTTTTTTATTGTTTTATAGAGTTTATTCTCTTTGCTTTTTATGTATTCCAAAATTTATCCTCCAGATAACAGTTATCAGAATAATTATATCTTTTATTGCTGATAATTATCAAGTTTTTTTATCTTTTCAAATAAAAACTCCAAATCTATGTCATCCGGGTCCTGTTTTTTTGATCTTTTAAAATTCTGAAGGTGCCAAAAGCCTTTCTTTCTTATATATAACTTAGATGAACTTTTCCCCAGCCAGTGTGCAGAGGGTTTATAGCATTCTGCACATTCCAGGTATTTTATAAATTTTCTCACCATTCTTTTTCTCACACGGGAAGATCTGATTTTTACAAATCCTATCTTCATGTTTTGCTTCATATACTCATCTAAAAAGGCATTTATCTCTTCAGAGCCTTTGAGATTTTTATATCTTTTCTGTACTGCCCTTCTCATATTTTTTCTAAAAGATGAAGGTCCCCACAAGACTTCTTTGATTTTGTTGGGAAGGTTTCCCTTTTTCTTATTAAAGCCCATACGGACTATTCTTGCGAAACCTTTATAGGACTCCCCGTCCTCTGTTATAAAATATATACCATCACCTGGAATATGGACATCATCAATATTCCTTATATGGCATTTTGGCACCTTATCCACTAAGCTATGAAGTCTCTCACATTCAAGACTCATCATTAAAAGCCCCCTGTTTAACTATACAAAAGATATTGATATAACATCTGCATTGAGCATTTTACCGAGTTTTTCAGGTTCTAGCTCTATCTGCACCCCTCTTTTACCTCCACTTATGAGTATCGTGGGAAATTCCATTGAACTTTCATCTATGTAAGTGGGATATAGTTTCTTCATACCAAGGGGGGAACATCCTCCCCTTATATATCCCGTTATTTTCTCCAGGTCCTTCATAGGAATCATCTCTACCTTTTTATTCCCACTTACCTTTGCCAGTGTTTTCAGATCCAGCTCTCTTTCTCCTGGAATACAGGCTACAAGGTAACCTGTCTTATCCCCTATAAGAACCAGGGTCTTAAAAATCCGTCTTATGTCCTGTCCTGTTTTTGCAGCTGCTGATACTGCACTGAGATCATCTTCATCTACAGGATACTCTGCTATTTCATATTTATATTTTTTTGCGTCTAAAAGACGCATAGCATTTGTTTTTTTCATTAAGTATCACCTCATTATTAATTATAGCACAAAAAAATATAAAAAAAATCTGTTTGTGATTTTTTTATTTTGAAATTAAATTTTTATTTTTATCATAAAGGAATGTCACTGATTCTATATAAAATAAGTGTATAGGGGGGGATCAAACTATGAAAAAAGTTATTATTATAGGAGCCGGACCCGGGGGCCTTGCTGCAGGTATGCTTTTGGCATCTAAAGGGTATGATGTAAATATATTTGAAAAGCGTGATCATATCGGGGGAAGGAATTCCCTTCTGAAAGTAGGAGACTTTTCTTTTGATTTAGGACCTACTTTTTTTCTAATGAAATACATACTAGAGGAAATCTTTACCGAAACCGGAAGAAATCTCAAAGATTATGTAAAACTCATGGAACTAAACCCCATGTACAGATTAAAATTCTCAGATAAAAAAGAGTTTTATCCTTACTCTATGGAAAATAATGAAAAAATGAGAGAAGAGATCCAGAGAGTTTTTCCAGGTGAATATGAAAATTATATAAAATATATCGAGAGGGAGGAGAAGAAATTTCAGAGTCTCCTTCCCTGTCTTCAGGTTCCCTATGACAGTTTTCTTGATTTTTTAAAACCTAATTTTATGAAAAGTCTGCCTTATCTTGATGCACATAAATCCATATATAATGTCCTGAGTGATTATTTTACAGACGAGGAACTCAAGCTTTCCTTTACATTCCAGGCAAAATATATAGGAATGTCTCCCTGGGAAGCCCCTGGAACTTTCAGCATAATATCCTATCTTGAGCACAAGTTTGGTGTATATCATGTAGAGGGCGGGCTAAATAAACTTTCCAATGCCATGGGGAAAGCTATAGAGGAAGAAGGCGGAAGAATATCATTTTCTGATCCTGTAAAAGAGATCCTTTTTGATGGTCATAAGGCTATAGGGGTACTACTAGAAGACGGCAGGGAGGTCTTTGGAGATCATATAATAATGAATGCTGATTTTGCACAGGGATTAAAGAGCCTGGTTCCTGAATCACTTAAAAATAAGTACAGAGATACCAGACTTTACAAAAAAAAATATTCCTGTTCTACATTTATGATCTATCTGGGCCTCAACAGAATTTATGATAATCTGCCCCACCACAACATTATTTTTGCAGAGGACTATAAGGGGAATGTCGAGGACATGTCCAAAAGAAAAATACTTTCAGAAGATTTTTCTTTTTATGTACAAAACCCGTCAGTAACTGATTCCACCCTTGCACCTCAAGGTAAATCTGCCCTGTATATCCTGGTGCCTGTACCAAACAACAAATCTGACATCGACTGGGAAAAGGAAATGACCGATTATAAAAATAAGGTCCTGGAAGCTTTGGAGAAAAAAGGAAATTTTAAAGGTATCAGAGAGTGTATAGAGGTGGAAAAGGTGATCACCCCAAAAGACTGGGAGACAGAAAGGGACGTATACCTAGGTGCTACCTTCAATCTTGGTCACCAGGTTTCACAGATGCTTGTATTCAGACCTCACAACAAGCTCGAGGGATATGAAAACTTTTATATAGTGGGAGGAGGGACACACCCTGGAAGCGGTCTCCCTACTATATATGAGTCTGGAAGAATCGTATCAAAAATTATTTTAAAGGAGAAATAAAGATGAACGGAATATCATTTTTAAGACTTATAAAATCATTTTATTCATCTAAGCTTCCAAGCCTTGAAAAAATAGAAAAAAAGGGCCTTTTGGCTGTAAAGATAGCTCAGCATTACGCCCTCAGAGTAGATTTTATAAAGGAGGAGATGTGTTATCATCTCTCCAAGCTTTATACTCACAGTTTTCCCTCTGAAAAAAAGAGCCTTTCCCAACTTTTGTCTGGAGACTCTGAAATACTAAAGCATCTCAAATCCTGGGATGAGAACCCATTTTCTTCAGCATCAGTTGGACAGGTACATAAAGCTGTCTTACTCCAAGGAGAAGTGGTGGCGGTAAAAATAATAAAAAAAGAGTTCAGGAAGGAATTTATAGAGGATATAGATAAGATAGAAAGGCCTATGAAAAAGATAGGCTATCTTTGGCCAAAATTTAACAGAATATTTAACCCCATCGGGATAATAGAGAATATAAGAAATTATACATTAGATGAGCTGGATCTCAGGAATGAAGCCAGGGGTATAGAGGTTTTGAGATTATATAAAAATAAATTTTCAAATGATTTTAATCTCTCAAACTTAAAATTTCCAAAGGTGTATCCAGACCTCTCAAGTGAGAAAGTTTTGGTCACTGAATTTATAGAGGGTGAAACCTTCGACTCTCTTTTGAGCAATAAAAAACTCAGTTATGTAACTCTTCTTGAACTTTTCAGACTTCACAGTTTTTATATCTTTAAAATTGGGGTTTTTCACGGAGATATACATCCTGGAAATGTTATTTTAGGGAAAGACGGAAATATCTATCTTGTAGACTGTGCATCCCTCTCTGAGATCTCTTTAAAGCTGAAAAAAGGTTTATTCTGGTTTTTTTATTACCTCAGCCGTTATGACTACAAAAATGCAGCAAAATATCTGCATGAAATGTCTCTCGAAAGATTAAAGGCACCTGTCTTTGATGCCTTTGAAAAGGAGTTTTTAAATCTCTATGAGGATTTTACCATGGCTACAGTTAGTGAGGTAAGCCTTACCAGAAGAATGATGGAAACCATCAAAATGGGAATAAATTTTGGAATGAATTTCGGAGACCAGATGTTTCCTGTCATAAAGAGCCTCATGTACCTGGACGGAATGGTAATGAGATGCAACCCAGAGGCTGTTCTCATGGAAGATATGAGAAAATTCACAGTGATCTTGGAAGAGGATATGAAATAAAAAAAGGCGCTATATTTTTATATAGCCTGCCTTTTTTTTATTTTTTAAAAAGAGATACAATTTTTTTAAATATTTTCTTAAATAAATCCCCGTAAAAACTATCGGTATTTTCCATACAATATCTGCACACTATATCTCCTCCTTTAATAATAGGTTTTTAATATTGAATTTTTGCCAAAGTTATACTGCATGGCAACTTTTATTTTTATTTATCCGTCAAACTTGAAAAAGGTTTACTTTAAAGTGCTAATATGATATCTATATTATATAATAACATAAGGAGAGTGGTTTTCTTGAAGACTTTAAAAACATTTTTATTGATGTTTGTAATGACTATTATACTGATGTTTTTTGGAAACATTTTAGGCGGACAAAGAGGTATGACTATAGCACTTTTATTTTCATTCGGAATGAACTTTTTCTCATACTGGTTTAGTGACAAGATGGTCTTATCCATGTACAAGGCTCAGCCTGTAAATGAAGATTCAAAGGTATATCAAATAGTGAGAAGACTGGCAAGAAATGCTGAGCTTCCCATGCCAAAGGTATACATCATAAATCAGTCTCAGCCAAATGCTTTTGCCACAGGAAGAAATCCTAAACACGCTGCTGTAGCAGTGACAAGGGGCCTTCTGGATATTCTTGATGACGACGAGCTTTCTGGGGTAATAGCCCATGAATTAGGTCATGTAAACAACAGAGATATCCTTATCGGTACCATTGCAGCCTCTATGGCCGGGGCAATAACATACCTGGCTCATATGGCAAGATGGGCTGCTATCTTCGGAAGAAGAGATAATGACAGAGATGAAAATCCTATTGCCCTTATAGCAACAATGATCCTGGCCCCTATAGCAGCAATGCTTGTACAGATGGCTATTTCAAGGACTCGTGAGTATAAGGCTGATGCCTACGGAGCAAAGGTCAGCGGTAACCCCCTATACCTTGCCAGAGCCCTTAGAAAACTCGAGATGTCCAGTAAAAGGATACCCATGTCAGCTAATCCTGCCACATCACATATGTTCATCGTGAATCCCTTGTCCGCAAATAAGCTGGCTTCACTTTTTAGCACCCACCCAAGCACAGCAATGCGTATCCAAAAGCTAGAAGATATGTCTAAAAACGGGTTATGATAAGAATTATAAAAAGGGAGCCGGGCTCCCTTTTTCATTTACTTTACTATGAGCCATCCTCTCATTTTCAGGTGTCCTGAACCACAAAATACAGAACACTTAAATTCATAGGTTCCAGCCTCAGTGGCATAAAACTCTACAATACTCTCTTTTCCAGGTTCTATTCTTTCATTTATTCCAAATCCTTCCAGTTTGAATCCATGTGCTACGTCTAAAGATGTGAGCCTTACTCTTATTTTTTCTCCAGAATTCACAACCAGAATATCCGGATTAAAGCCAAATTTATAAGCCTCCACATCTATCGTTCTGACACCATTTTCCAAATCACCAGATAAACTATAGTACATAGGGCTTATTTCATCTTTGATAACCATCTCCCTGTTTGAACATCCCAAAATAGCAGTAAGCAAAATCAATAAAAAAAATATTTTTTTCATAATCCCCCACTCCCCTTACTCTTTGAAATTTTATATGGCATATCACAGATATTTCCTTTTAAATTTTTACAACGCCATCTCATAGATAGCCATTACATCTTCCTTCTCAAGAGCCTGCATAGTTCCTATAGGACCGTTTTTCACTGCTCTTTCTGCCATTATTTCAAATTTATCATGATCTATACCAACCTCTGACAATTTTTTTGGAGTTCCCAAAGATGTAAAAAACTCTCTTGTTTTTTCTATACTCTTTCTGGCTACACTCATCTCACAGTCGCCCTCTATACCCCATACATTTTTGGCATAGTCCACAAACCTGTGGGCATTTTCCTCTGAAAGAACATAATCCATCCAGTAAGGCGTAAGTATCCCTAGTCCCATCCCGTGAGTGATGTCATACTGGGCACTAAGTTCGTGCTCCATAGCGTGTGTGGCCCAGTCTGTGGACTCTTTACCGCAAGAGAGCATCCCGTTCAGTGCCAGAGAACCTGCCCACATAAGATTTGACCTAGCCTCGTAATTTGTAGGATCCTTTAATGCCACAGGGCCGTAATGTACGACGGTTTTTAGTATCCCCTCCATAAGTCTGCTCTGAAGATAACCCTTCTTATCCGGAGAAAAATACTGCTCAAAAACATGGCTCATTATATCCACAGCTCCAGCTGCAGTATGGAATTTGTTTACTGTAAATGTATAAGTAGGGTCAAGGATTGAGAATACAGGTCGCAGTTTTTCATGACCTAATCCAAGCTTCTCGTTGGTATCCATTTTGGAGATGACAGTATTCCCGTTCATTTCACTTCCTGTGGCTGCGAGAGTGAGTATAGAGGCTACAGGAAGTGCATCACGAAGTTCTTTGAGATTATGGTCTACATAAAAATCCTGCCACACATCCCCATTATATTTTACCTGAGCAGCTATGGCCTTGGCACAATCAATTACACTACCTCCCCCAGCAGCCAGGACAAGCCCTATATCATTTTTTTTACATATTTCGGCTCCTTTATAAACACTTTC
>NZ_JBFHGC010000055.1:0-8626 GCF_041583315.1 Ilyobacter sp.
CACCTGGTCACATTCCGAACCCAGAAGTTAAGCCTGCATACGCTGAAAGTACTTGAGGGGCAGCCCTCCGGGAGGATAGGTACTTGCCAAGCTTTTTTTATTCTTTAGACAGAGTAAAAACTGTTGGTAATTTTTAAAATAAAAAATAAAAAAGGGTTGACACTTTCTAAATGTTATGTTATTATTAATCTCGTCTTGGAAAGCAAAAGTGAAGCTCTATCAGTGAATGACCATACAATTTGGTATGGGAGGATAGTTATTAGTGTCCGATAAGTGAGTGGAGGTGTAATCATGAGAGTTAATGTCCAATTAGAGTGTACTGAATGTAAGAGAAGAAATTACAGCACTGCTAAAAACAAAAAGAACACAACAGACAGGTTAGAAATGAACAAGTACTGCAAGTGGGATAAGAAAGTAACGCTACACAAAGAAACTAAAAAATAGTCAATACAATAACTAATTTACAACGTGCAGGTCAATGGCTCAATTGGTAGAGCATCGGTCTCCAAAACCGAGGGTTGGGGGTTCGAGTCCCTCTTGACCTGCCATTTTTTTATATTGAGTATTGAAGGTGGTCCTATGAAATTTATCGAAGAGATAAAAATGGAATATGCTAAGGTGACATGGCCTAACAAAGAAGAAGTGAAGAACGCCACTATAATTGTTGCAGCTATGAGTGTTGCTTTGAGTATATATTTAGGAGTTTTCGACTTAATTGCTTCTAGACTTTTAGATGTGCTCGTATCCAGCTTTGGAGGGTAAGGAATGGAAAAAACTATAGTAAAAAGATGGTTCATGATCCACACTTATTCAGGATATGAGAAGAAGGTAAAAACCGATCTTGAACAGAAAATTGAAACTCTCGAAAAAGGAGAGATAGTAACAAGAATACTTGTTCCTGAAGAGGAAAGTGTGGAATTAAGAAGAGGTAAAAAGAAAGTTGTGGCAAGAAAACTTTTCCCTGGATATGTGATGGTCGAAATGATTGTTACTAGGGAAGAAAGTGCTGACGGCATAAACTTTAAAGTCGATTCTGATGCCTGGTATATCATAAGAAATACCAATGGGGTAACAGGATTTGTAGGAGTGGGATCTGATCCTATACCTATGGAAGATGAAGAAGTGGAAAATATATTTAGAGTCATCGGTCTTAATGATGGTGATAAAGAGGTTAAAGAAACAATTCAAATTAACTTTGGTGTCGGAGATTATGTCGAGCTTCTTGAAGGTGGACTTTCTGGACACGGAGGAAAAGTAGCGGAAATCGACATGGAACATAAAAGAGTCAAAGTCATGGTCGAAATGTTTGGTAGGATGACTCCTGTTGAAGTAAGTTTCGACGGTGTCAAAAAAGCCTAAGCGACGCTTTCGGCAAGTGGGAGATAACAAATCACTATGACCACAGATATTATGGAGGTGCAACTTAAAAAATGGCAAAAGAAGTAATCGGATTAATTAAGTTACAATTACCAGCGGGAAAGGCTAATCCAGCTCCACCAGTAGGACCTGCATTAGGACAACATGGTGTTAACATCATGGAATTCTGTAAAGCTTTCAACGCTAAAACTCAAGATAAAGCTGGATGGATTATACCAGTAGAAATTTCTGTTTACAATGATAGAAGTTTCACATTCATTCTGAAGACTCCACCTGCATCTGACTTACTTAAAAAAGCTGTAGGAATTAAATCGGGAGCTGCTAACTCTTTAAAAGAGACAGTAGGGACAATCACTAAAGCACAACTTAAAGAAGTAGCAGAAACTAAAATGCCAGACTTAAATGCTGGAACTGTTGAAGCAGCTATGAACATTCTTGCTGGATCTGCAAGATCTATGGGAATAAAAATAGTAGACTAATTTTTGGAAAATGGCTTTATTATAGAGTGAAAATAAGTGGTAGGAACTAAAAATTCCGCTTAACCACAGAAGGAGGAAAGTTAAGGAATGGCTAAAAGAGGTAAAAAATACTTAGAAATAGCTAAACTAGTTGAGACAGGAAAGCTTTATGAAGTAAACGAAGCTTTAGAGCTAGTTAAAAAAACAAAAACTGCGAAATTCGTAGAAACTATAGAGGTTGCTCTTAGATTAGGAGTAGACCCAAGACACGCTGACCAACAAATAAGAGGAACTGTAGTTCTTCCACATGGTACAGGTAAAAATGTAAAGGTCCTTGCTATAACTTCTGGAGACAACGTACAGAAAGCTCTAGATGCAGGGGCAGATTATGCAGGAGCAGAGGAGTATATCGAAAAGATCCAACAAGGTTGGTTTGATTTTGATGTAGTCATAGCTACTCCAGACATGATGCCTAAGTTAGGAAAATTAGGAAGAGTACTAGGAACAAAAGGACTTATGCCTAACCCTAAATCAGGAACAGTTACACCAAATATTGCTCAAGCAGTATCAGAATTCAAGAAAGGTAAGCTTGCCTTTAGAGTAGACAAATTAGGATCTATTCATGTACCTATCGGTAAGGCAGATTTCGACGGTGTAAAAATCGAAGAAAACTTCAAAGCTTTTATGGCAGAGATCCAGAGGTTAAAACCATCAGCGGCAAAAGGTCAATACCTTAAAACTGTAGCTGTATCCCTAACAATGGGACCTGGAATCAAGATGGACCCAATTCTTGTATCTAAGTACTTAGGTGCATAATAACTATAGTTGGATTAAAAATTAATATATATCCAAACCAAAGACAGTAGGTGGTGTAAACCTTAAACATCCTACCGAGGTTGGGGCAAGTTATCACTAACCTCAAGTATGCTCACAACCTCCGTTCCTGTCTTTGGACCGGGGGTTATTTTTCAGAAAAAGAGGAGGTGAATAGATAATGGCAACTGAATTAAAAAAACAGGTTATCGCTGAACTAAGTGAAAAGATCAAAAAATCTGATTCGATTGTTTTCATTGACTATAGAGGTTTAAAAGTTAATGAAGAAACTGAATTAAGAAAACAGATCAGAGAAGCTGGAGCAGAGTATATCGTTGCTAAAAACAGACTTTTCAAAATAGCTCTTAAAGAAGCTGGTGTGGAAGACAGTTTTGACGATGTACTAGAAGGAACTACGGCATTTGCATTTGGATATGGAGACGTTGTGGCACCTGCAAAAGTTACTTTTGAATTAGGGAAAGCTCTAACTCTTAAGAAAAGAGATATATTTAAAATAAAAGCTGGATTACTTTCTGGTAAGAGAGTTGAAGCATCTGAAGTTGAAGCACTAGCTAAACTTCCGTCAAGAGAGCAACTGCTTTCTATGGTGTTAAATGGTATGCTTGGACCAATCAGAAAACTTGCTTATGCAGCTGTAGCAATAGCTGATAAGAAAGAATCTGCAGGAGAATAATCTCTTTGAACAGAGGTTGTTTGAACAGTTAACAAAAAATCTTATTATAGATATAATAAAAAAGGAGGAATAATTAAATGGCATTCGATAGAGAGAAATTCATCGCTGACTTAGAAGCAATGACAGTATTAGAATTAAAAGAATTAGTAACAACACTAGAGGATCACTTCGGTGTAACTGCTGCTGCTCCTGTAGCTGTAGCTGCTGAAGCTGGAGCTGCTGCTGAAGCTCAAACTGAATTCAACGTAGTTCTTACAAGCGCAGGTGACAAGAAGATAGCAGTAATCAAAGAGATCAGAGCTATTACTGGGCTTGGACTTAAAGAAGCTAAAGACTTAGCTGAAGCTGGAGGAAACATCAAAGAGGCTGTTTCTAAAGAAGAAGCTGAAGAATTAAAAGCTAAATTAGAGGCTGCTGGAGCTTCTGTAGAAGTTAAATAGTCTATTTTTTAACTTTTATAAATTTTACTAACAATTTAAAAAAAATAGGCACTCTTAATTAAGAGTGCCTTTTTACTCATTTATAGAGTAATTGCCTGAATAAGACAACAAACGTGAAAATATTTTAAATATGAAGTTGATATCTAATCTGTGTAAAACAGTGTATTCAAACAGATTATTTTTAATAGGTTAGGTATCAACTATTAAGAACTAACAAGGGGTGTGAAGTAATGGGGAAACTTGTTAAAAGAATGAATTTTGGAAGAATAAAAGAAAGAGGAGCAATGCCTCACTTCCTAGAATTCCAATTAAATTCCTATGAAGATTTCCTACAAGCCAAAAAAGCTCCAAATACAAGAGAAGATAAAGGACTTGAATCGGCTTTTAGAGAAATTTTCCCTATTGAGTCTTCTAACGGAGACATCAAACTTGAGTACCTTTCTTATGAACTGCACGAAGCAGAGCCACCAATGAACGACGAGCTTGAGTGTAAGAAGAGAGGTAAAACCTATTCTGCCTCATTAAAGGTAAGGCTTAGACTCATAAACAAGAAAAGTGGAAATGAGATACAGGAAACATTAGTATACTTTGGTGAGCTTCCTAGGATGACTGAGAGAGGGACTTTCATAATTAATGGTGCAGAAAGAGTAGTAGTGTCGCAACTACATAGATCACCTGGTGTTTCTTTCAACAAAGAACAGAATATTCAAACAGGTAAAGATCTTTTTTCAGGAAAAATCATACCTTACAAAGGTACATGGCTGGAGTTTGAAACAGACAAGAATGACTTCTTAAGTGTCAAAATCGACAGAAAGAAGAAAGTTCTGGCAACTGTATTCTTAAAATCAGTGGATTTTTTCCAGGACAACTTGGAAATTATAGAGGAGTTCTTTAAAACTAAAGAACTTGAGCTGACTAAGTATTATGAAAAATACAAGGACAGAGAAGAACTGGTAAGTATATTCAGAACAAAGTTTGAAGGTAGTTTTATAAAAGAGGATATATTTGACGAAGAAACAGGAGAAATCCTAGCTGAAGAGCAGAGAGTAATAGATGAAGAGCTCATTGAAAAAATAGTAGATATGAAGCTTGAATCAATAAGCTACTGGGAAGTAAGACCAGAAGAAAAAATACTTGCAAATACTTTACTAGGTGATACAACTGAAAATAAAGATGAAGCAGTAACAGAGGTATTTAAAAAACTAAGACCTGGAGATCTTGTAACAGTAGATTCAGCGAGATCACTGATCAGACAGATGTTTTTTAATCCTCAAAGGTATGATCTTGCTTCAGTTGGTAGATACAAGATGAACAAGAGACTGAGACTAGACCTTCCTGAAGATCAAGTAGTATTGACCAGGGATGACTTAGTGGCAGCAATAAAGTATGTTCTTGGACTCCACAATGGAAACGGACATACTGACGATATAGACAACCTTTCAAACAGAAGGGTAAGAGGAGTAGGAGAACTTCTCTTGATGCAGATAAGATCAGGACTTGTGAAAATGGGGAAAATGGTAAAGGAAAAGATGACTGTACAAGATGCAGGAACACTTACTCCTCAATCACTTCTGAATACAAGACCTCTAAATGCATTAGTTTTAGATTTCTTCGGTTCTGGACAACTTTCACAGTTTATGGACCAATCCAACCCACTGGCAGAACTTACTCATAAAAGAAGAATCTCAGCACTTGGACCAGGTGGACTTTCCAGAGAAAGAGCCGGATTCGAGGTACGGGATGTACATGACTCACATTATGGAAGAATATGTCCAATAGAAACTCCAGAGGGACCAAACATCGGTCTTATAGGATCTCTTGCTATCTATGCAAAGGTTAATAAGTATGGATTTATAGAAACTCCGTATATAACTGTAACAGAAGGTAAGGCAAACTTTGATGACATAAAATATCTTGCTGCAGATGAAGAGGAAGGACTTTTCATTGCACAAGCGGATACAGTTGTAGGAGAAGATGGAGATCTTGAGGGAGAAGTAGTTTGTAGATTTGGTCATGAAATAGTTCATGTATCAGGAGAAAAAGTTGATTTCCTTGATGTTTCTCCTAAACAAGTTGTTTCAGTATCAGCAGGACTGATACCTTTCCTAGAGCATGATGATGCCAACAGAGCACTTATGGGATCAAACATGCAAAGACAGGCAGTTCCACTTCTTAAAGCAGAAGCTCCTTTTATAGGAACAGGGCTTGAAAGAAAAGTAGCTGTAGACTCTGGAGCAGTAGTAGTGTCAAAGGTCAAGGGAAAAGTAGTAGCTGTAGATGCTAACAAAATAGTAGTATTAGACGAAGAGAAGAAAGAACATTCTTATAGATTGCTAAACTTCGAGAGATCTAACCAGGCGATGTGTTTACATCAAAAGCCTCTAGTTGACCTCGGGGAAGAGGTAGAAGTTGGTTCTATAATGGCTGACGGACCTGCCACAAAAGGCGGAGACCTAGCACTAGGAAGAAATATCCTGATGGCGTTCATGCCTTGGGAAGGATATAACTTTGAGGATGCGATTCTAATCTCTGACAGACTGAGAAAAGATGATGTATTTACATCAATTCATATAGAGGAATATGAGATAGAAGCCAGATCGACAAAATTAGGCGACGAAGAAATAACAAGAGAAATTCCTAACGTATCTGAAGAGGCTCTTAGAAACCTTGACGATAAAGGAGTCATAAGAGTAGGAGCAGAAGTAGGACCTGGAGATATTCTTGTAGGTAAAACTACTCCAAAAGGAGAGACAGAACCTCCTGCAGAAGAAAAACTACTCAGAGCTATCTTTGGAGAGAAGGCAAGAGATGTAAGAGATACTTCTCTGAAAATGCCTCACGGAGCCAAGGGTACTATCGTAGAGATTCTTGAACTTTCTAGAGAAAACGGCGATGAACTGAAAGCCGGAGTAAATAAATTGATAAGAATATTTGTAGCAGAGAAGAGAAAAATAACTGTTGGAGATAAGATGTCAGGAAGACATGGTAATAAAGGTGTTGTATCTAGAGTACTAGCTGCAGAAGATATGCCTTTCTTAGCAAACGGAACACATCTAGACGTAGTTATTAATCCTCTTGGAGTTCCTTCGCGTATGAATATAGGTCAGGTACTAGAAGTACACTTAGGACTTGCTGTGGGAGACTTGAACGGCGGAACATACATTGCCACTCCTGTATTTGACGGTGGAAACGAAGCACAGGTAAAGGATTATCTTGAATCCTCAGGATTCAGCAGAACTGGTAAGGTGACATTGTTTGACGGTAGAACAGGGGACAAATTTGATAACCCTGTAACTGTAGGTAGGATGTATATGCTTAAACTTCATCATCTGGTAGAAGATAAAATGCACGCTAGAGCAATCGGACCTTACTCACTAGTAACTCAGCAACCACTTGGAGGTAAAGCTCAATTTGGAGGTCAGAGACTGGGAGAAATGGAAGTTTGGGCTCTTGAAGCTTATGGAGCAGCAAATATTCTACAAGAGATGCTAACTGTCAAGTCAGATGACGTAGCAGGAAGAACAAAGACATACGAGGCTATTGTAAAAGGTGAAGAAATGCCAGAGCCTGACTTACCAGAATCATTTAAGGTACTACTTAAGGAATTCCAGGCACTAGCTCTTGATGTAGAACTCTTTGATACTGATAAAAATCTTATTAATGTAAATGAAGAGCTAAACAAAGAAGAAACAATAACGGAGTTCTCTTTAGCAGACCTTAAAAATTAAGATTGTGGTCGTATGGAACACATAACTATTTGAGTGTATATAATACTTATCTCAAGTAAGGAGGCTTTGCAGTTAATATGGGAATTAAAAATTTCGAAAAAATCAGGATTAGATTAGCATCTCCGGAAAAAATTCAAGAATGGTCTTTTGGAGAAGTAACTAAACCGGAAACAATTAACTATAGAACACTTAATCCTGAAATGGATGGTCTTTTCTGTGAAAGGATATTTGGTCCAACTAAGGATTGGGAATGTGCTTGCGGAAAATACAAAAGAATGAGATATAAAGGTCTTGTTTGTGAGAAATGTGGAGTGGAAGTAACAAGAGCAAAAGTCAGAAGAGAGAGAATGGGGCACATAAACCTTGCCGCCCCTGTCTCTCATATCTGGTACTCTAAAGGAACTCCGAATAAGATGTCTCTTATTCTTGGAATTTCTCCAAAAGAACTAGAATCAGTTCTTTACTTTGCAAGATATATCGTAATATCTACAGGTGATACTAATCTTAAAGAAGTAAAGATTTTAACTGAGAGAGAGTATAAGCTGTACAGGCAGCAGCACGGAAAAAGTTTTGAAGCCCAAATGGGTGCAGAAGCTATTCTTAAGCTACTTCAAAAGATAAACCTGGAAGAACTTCAAGTGGAACTTGAAAAAGAACTTGAAGATGTAACTTCTTCTCAGAAGAGAAAGAAAATAGTAAAAAGACTTAAAATAGTAAGAGACTTCAGTGAGTCAGGAAATAAACCTGAGTGGATGATACTGAAAAATGTTCCTGTAATACCAGCTGACCTTAGACCAATGGTTCAGTTAGACGGTGGAAGATTTGCAACTTCAGACCTGAACGACCTTTACAGAAGAGTAATAAACAGAAACAACAGATTAAAGAAACTTTTAGAAATAAAAGCCCCTGAAATCGTTGTGAAAAATGAAAAAAGAATGCTTCAGGAAGCTGTAGATGCACTTATAGATAATGGAAGAAGAGGAAAGCCTGTAGTAGCACAAAACAACAGAGAACTTAAATCTCTTTCTGACATGCTGAAGGGTAAGCAAGGTAGATTCAGACAAAACCTACTAGGAAAAAGGGTAGACTACTCTGCTAGATCGGTTATAGTTGTAG
>NZ_JBFHGC010000056.1:0-8550 GCF_041583315.1 Ilyobacter sp.
GGTCGCTCTTGATGGCGGACGATTCGCTACATCAGATTTAAATGACTTATACAGAAGAGTGATAAATAGAAATAACCGGTTGAAACAATTAATAGAGCTTAATGCGCCGGAGGTTATTTGTAGAAATGAAAAAAGAATGCTTCAGGAAGCTGTGGATGCACTTATAGATAATGGAAGAAGAGGAAAGCCTGTAGTAGCGCAAAACAACAGAGAACTTAAATCTCTTTCTGATATGCTAAAGGGTAAGCAAGGTAGATTCAGACAAAACCTTCTAGGAAAAAGGGTAGACTACTCTGCTAGATCGGTTATAGTTGTAGGTCCGTCTCTAAAGATGGATCAGTGCGGAATACCTAAAAAAATGGCACTTGAGCTTTACAAACCTTTCATAATGAGAGAGCTTGTAAAAAGAGAGCTGGCTTCAAATATTAAAACTGCTAAAAAACTAGTAGAAGATGCAGATGATAAAGTATGGGATGTAATCGAGGATGTAATCCAGGATCACCCGGTACTTCTTAACAGAGCACCTACTCTTCACAGATTATCAATACAGGCTTTTCAGCCTGTTCTGATAGAGGGTAAAGCAATAAGACTTCACCCGTTGGTTTGTGCTGCATTCAATGCCGACTTTGACGGAGATCAGATGGCAGTTCACCTGATGCTTTCACCAGAGGCAATAATGGAAGCAAAACTATTAATGCTTGCACCAAATAATATAATCTCTCCTGCAAACGGAGAGCCGGTAGCTGTGCCTTCACAGGATATGGTTATGGGATGTTATTATATGACTAAAGATAAACCCGGAGCAAGAGGCGAAGGAATGGTCTTTTCAAGTATAGATAAAGTTTTGACTGCTTACCAACTGAAAATGGTTGAAACTCATGCAATAGTGAAAGTAAGAATAGGTTCTGAACTTGTGGAAAGTACACCAGGAAGAGTTCTTTTCAATGAGATACTTCCTGTGGAAAACAGAATGTACGATGTCACTTTTGGTAAGGGACCTCTGAAAAAACTTATTGCAAAACTTTATGAGATGCACGGATTTACTATAACGGCAGAACTTATAAATGACATAAAAAACTTCGGATATCATTACGCTACATTTGCGGGAATAACTGTAGGTATAGAGGATCTTGAAATTCCTGAGTCTAAAAAGGCGATTCTTGAAGAAGCTGACAATATGGTAGCTGAAATCGAGCAGGATTACAGAGACGGTAAAATAATAAACGAAGAAAGATATAGAAAAACTGTAGCAGTATGGTCAAAAGCAACAGATGACGTAACTACAGCAATGATGGAAAACCTAGATCAATTTAACCCGGTATATATGATGGCCAACTCAGGAGCAAGAGGATCTATCGCACAGATGAGACAACTTGGAGCTATGAGAGGACTAATGGCAGATACACAGGGAAGAATCATTGAGGTACCAATCAAAGCAAACTTCCGTGAGGGTCTAACTGTATTAGAATTCTTCATGTCATCTCACGGAGCTAGAAAAGGTCTGGCAGATACAGCACTGAGAACTGCCGACTCGGGATATCTAACAAGAAGACTTGTAGATATTTCGCATGAAGTTATAGTAAACTCTGAAGACTGCGGAACATACGAAGGAATCGAAGTAGCAGAACTTGTATCTGAAGGAAGTGTAATCGAAAAACTTTCAGAAAGACTGAACGGAAGAGTCCTCGTGGAAGATGTAGTACATGAAGGAGAACTGGTAGCTCCTAGAAATACTCTTATAGGGAAAGAACTTATAAAGAGAATAGAAGAGCTGGAAATCAAAAAAATAAAAATAAGATCACCTCTAACATGCAGCCTTGAAAAAGGAGTTTGTAAAAAATGTTATGGTATGGATCTGGCTACGCATAAGGAGATACTGATAGGAGAAGCAGTAGGGGTAATAGCTGCACAATCTATCGGAGAACCTGGAACTCAGCTTACAATGAGAACTTTCCATACAGGTGGAGTTGCCATGGCATCAGCTGCTGCAACAAGCATAAAAGCTGAAAACAGCGGTAAAATAGTATTCAGAGAAGTAAAAATACTTGAAACTGAAGACAGTGATGACAAAGTTGTAGTTTCTCAGTCAGCTAAGCTGATAATAGGAAATTATGATTATGAGATTCCTTCAGGATCAGTACTAAGAGTAGAAGAAGGTCAAATGGTAGAAGCAGGGGAAACTCTAGTTGTCTTTGACCCGTATAATATACCTATAATAGCTGACAGCGATGGTGTAGCAGAGTACAGAGAACTATACGTAAAAGAAAGTTATGATGAAAAATACGATGTAACAGAATATCAGGCTATAAAACCTGTGGAATCTGGAGATATCAACCCTAGAATAATACTCTTTGATGACGATGGAAACAAAGTCGGAGTTTGTTATATACCATTCGGAGCTTTCTTGATGGTTAAAGAGGGAGATAAAGTTAAAAAAGGTCAAATTGTTGCAAAAATCATCCCTGAGGGAGCCGGAACAAAGGATATCACCGGAGGTCTTCCTAGAGTTCAAGAACTTTTTGAAGCCAGAAATCCAAAGGGAAAAGCGACACTTTCTGAAATAGACGGTAAGGTAGAAATAACTGGTAAGAAGAAAAAAGGTATGAGAGTAATCATAATAAAATCTACTAGTGATAGTGACCTATTCAAAGAATATCTAGTTCCTGTAGGGGAACACCTTGTGGTAACAGACGGTATGCTTGTAAAATCTGGAGATAAAATCACAGATGGAGCTATTTCTCCGCATGACGTACTTTCTATAAAAGGTCTTGTTGCAGCAGAGCAGTTTATACTTGAATCTGTTCAGCAAGTATATAGAGACCAAGGGGTAACAGTAAACGATAAACATATAGAGATTATTGTTAAGCAGATGTTTAAGAAAGTCAGAATAGTAGATTCTGGTTCATCACTTTTCTTAGAAGACGAAGTTGTAGAAAAGAGAGTAATGGATCTTGAGAATGTAGTCTTAAGAGCAGCGGGTAAACGTGAGATACAATATCAACCGATTATTCAGGGAATAACTAAAGCAGCGGTAAATACTGGAAGCTTTATTTCGGCGGCATCATTCCAAGAAACAACAAAAGTACTTTCCAACGCAGCAATCGAAGGAAAAGAAGACTACTTAGAGGGTCTTAAAGAAAATGTAATTATAGGAAAAATGATTCCTGCTGGAACAGGGTTCACAACTTATAAGAATATAGAACCTAAGAAACTTTAAGATTAATAAAATAGGCGACTTTTGTCGCCTATTTTGATATTATTTACTCTTTATAAAATGAGGGTACTGTATAACCTGTAAAAAAACTTCAATTTATAGGGATATCAAAGAAAAACATAAACTTTGAGAAGGAAGGGTGGGTTTCTGATGAGAAGTATGACCGGTTATTCTAAGGAGTTATTTGAGAGTGATGACTTCAGAGTAAAAATAGAGATAAAAAGTGTAAATAACAAAAATTTAAATTTAAAAATAAAATTACCTTATATACTTAATTTTATGGAAAATAAAATAAAAACAGAGGTGGCCTCAAGAGTTTCTAGAGGATCTGTAGACCTAAGAATTGATTTTGAAGATAAGAGAGAAATGGGAGACCTATTTGAATACAATGGGAATCTAGCTTCATCTTATATGAAAGTTTTGGAAAAACTAGAAGAGGATTTTGATGAAAAATTCTCAAATAAACTTGATATTTTGATCAAACAGCCCAATGTTGTAAGAAAAAATGAGTTGGAAATAGATGAATCAGAATACTCAGATGTTGTGAAAATGACACTTCACAAGGCTATAGATTCATTCCTAGAGATGAAAGAGGAAGAGGGATCGAGGCTGAGGGTTTATTTTGAAGAGAGACTGGGGACTATAGAGGAAAAAGTAGCTCAGATAGTTGTAAATAAAGAAAAAGTTGTGGATGATTACAGAGAAAAACTTCTAGAAAGACTAGACAGAGTGAGAAGAGATATTGAATTTAAAGAAGATGATATTTTAAAAGAAATATTATTATTTACTGATAAATCAGATATATCTGAAGAAACTTCAAGACTGGAAAGTCATATAGAACAATTTAAAATTGAGCTTGAAAAAAATGAGTCTAGCATAGGTAAAAAACTCGATTTTATTCTCCAGGAGATGTTTAGAGAACTGAACACAACAGGAGTAAAAAGCAATTTATATGATATCTCAAAACTTGTGGTGGAATGCAAAAACGAAGTTGAAAAAATACGTGAGCAGGCTTTGAATATCGAATAGGAGGCAAAAGAATGAGACCTATAAATATAGGCTTTGGGAATATGGTAGTAGATGATAGAATCGTGGGAATAATAGCACCTGATTCAGCACCAAGTAAAAGACTCAAAGATGAAGCTAAAACTCAAAACAAATTAATAGATGCTACTTTTGGAAGGAAAACAAGGGCACTTATTATAACTGATTCTGATCATGTAATAATGTCAGCCATAAATCCAGAAACGATAGCAGTAAGAATTGAAAAAGGAGAGTAAGCATGAAAAAAGGTAATTTATTTGTGGTGTCAGGACCCAGCGGGGCTGGTAAATCTACTGTTTGTAAATTAGTTAGAAGGATGCTTGAAATAAATCTTGCAGTTTCTGCTACAACGAGAGCTCCAAGAGCCGGTGAGGTCGACGGGAGAGAATATTATTTTCTTACAATGGAAGAGTTTCAAAATAAGATAAAAAACAATGAATTTTTAGAATATGCAAATGTACATGGAAATTATTACGGAACTCTGAAAAGTGAGGTAGAAGAACGACTGAAGCAAGGTAAAAATATAATCCTCGAAATAGATGTCCAGGGTGGAATTCAAGCCAGAGATGAATATCCAGAAGTAAACCTGATTTTCTTTAAAACACCAACAGAAAAGGACTTAGAAGACAGATTAAGAGGACGTGGAACAGAGGACGAAGAAACAGTCAGACTGAGACTTGAAAATTCACTTAAAGAGCTGAAGTTTGAGAAGGAGTATGACAAAACTGTGATAAATCATAGTATAGAACAGGCTTGTTATGACCTTATAAAAATAATAAAAAATGAAGCTTAAACAAATTTTTTTATAAAAATTATCTAAAATTATGAGGGGGATTTTGAAATGAAAAAAGTAATTACTTATGATGAGTTATTGGCTAAAATACCAAATAAATACGTCCTGGCGACAGTTGCGGGAAAAAGATGCAGAGAGATAGAGAACGGAGCTGAATCAATGGTTAAATCTCTAAAAAAAGATACCAATGTTCAGAAAACTTTTAGAGAGATACTAACAGATAAAATAGGATACGACACTCAAGAAACAACTGGAGAGTAAGCTATGAAAAAAATCTTGTTTTTATTATTTTTATCTGTAATAGGACTTTTTGGGTGTGGAAATAAAAAATCACAAAAGATTGAAAAAGAACTTTTTTCATTTGGAACCTATATAAAAATAACTGTTTATGATGAAGACAGTAAAAAAGCTGAAAAAGCTATTGAAGCGGCATTTAAAGAGATAGAGAGAATAGATAATAAACTCAATACTAAAAAAAATGGAAGCATAATAGACCAAATAAACAGCAACAAGGACAAGAGAGTAAAATTGGATTCAGAAGGAAAAGAGATATTTTCGAGAGTGAGCCAGATGTATGAACTTTCAAAAGGGAAGTATGACATTACAATATCTCCTCTTTTAGAAACCTGGGGATTTACAACTGAAGGATCGGTAAAAGTACCTTCTAAAACCGAAATAGATACTGCACTTTCTAAAATAGATTATTCTAAAGTTTCCATAAAAGATGACTATCTGATGTTTCGGGAACCTGTTGAAAAGATAGATACAGGGTCTTTTTTGAAGGGGTATGCTATCTCAAAGGCTAAAGTCTTGATGGAAGAGATGGGAATAAAAAGTGCCTTTATAACTTCTATATCCAGTATTGAGACAATAGGAACAAAACCAGGAGACAAAAAATGGAGAATAGGGCTTCAAAATCCTTCAGATCCCTCAAAAATGCTGGATGTTGTAAACTTAGATGACAAGGCTATGGGGGTTTCAGGAGACTATCAGACTTTTGTGGAAATAGACGGGAAAAGATACCACCATATATTAGACCTAGACACAGGATATCCTGTGTCAGATAAAAAGATGGTAGTGGTAATATGTGAGGATGCTTTCACAGCAGATCTGCTTTCAACTACTTTTTTTTCAATGCCAATAAAGGAAATCTTAAAATATGCAGAAGAAATGAAAAACGTAGATGTTTTCATTGTTGATTCTGATTCTAGAATAACAACTTCGGCAGGTTTTAATTATTTTCTTAAAAAATAATATTTTTGAATCTGAGTATTGTAGAAGAGACATGTGCGGTATATACTTGTAATGCAACACCAAGGTAATTTTATAACAAAACATATACAAATTACTTAACTAAGGAGGACAAAACAGATGGAGCAATTTATCTACATTGGAATCACAGGTGGGCTTTTGGCTTTGGTTGCATCATTCTTCTACTCTCAAAAGGTTCTGAAATATGAAATTGGTAACGAAAAGGTTGCTGAAATCACAGAGGCAATCCGTGAAGGTGCTATGGCATTTCTAGCGGCAGAATACAAAATTCTTGTATGGTTTGTTGCAGGAGTGGCAATGCTTTTGGGAATATTCCTGAGTATAGGGGTAGCGGTTACATTTATACTGGGAGCGTTCACTTCGGCAGTGGCTGGTAATGTGGGAATGCGTGTGGCGACAAAGGCCAACGGAAGAACCGCTATTGCAGCAAAAGAGGGAGGACTATCTAAAGCTCTCGACGTAGCCTTTGCCGGTGGAGCAGTAATGGGACTGGCAGTAGTTGGTTTGGGATTGATAGGTGTATCTGTGCTTACACTTGTTTTTAACTGGGACATGGGAGTAATAACAGGGTTTGGTATGGGAGCTTCTTCGATAGCATTATTTGCAAGAGTTGGTGGTGGAATATATACAAAAGCCGCAGACGTAGGAGCAGATCTTGTGGGAAAAGTGGAAGCCGGAATCCCGGAAGATGACCCTAGAAATCCGGCAACAATCGCCGATAACGTGGGAGATAACGTAGGTGATGTGGCAGGAATGGGAGCCGACCTTTTTGAATCATATATAGGCTCTATAATAGCGACAATGGCACTAGGAGCGACAATGGCAGCAACTACAGATATGCGTGGTTACATGGTAGCCCCTATACTAGTGGCAGCATTTGGTATAGTCGCCTCTATAATAGCAACACTTACAGTAAAAACTGATAATCCTAAAGAGGTATATCATAAACTTGAGAACGGAACTAGAATAGCAGGTTTTTTGGCAACAATATCCTCCTTTATGATAGTTAAGTACCTGGGTCTTCCTATAGGAGTATTCTGGGCAATCGTTGCAGGACTGGCAGCAGGACTGGTAATAGCATTCTTTACAGGAGTCTATACTGATACCGGAAGAAAAGCTGTAAACAGGATAGCGGATGCGGCTGAAACAGGAGCTGCCACAACAATAATAGAAGGACTGGCAGTGGGAATGGAGTCTACTGTAGCACCGCTGATAGTAATATCAGCTGCCATCATAGTAGCTCATAAATTTGCAGGTTTATATGGTATAGCAATAGCAGCGGTGGGGATGCTAGCAACTACGGGAATGGTAGTAGCGGTAGATGCATACGGACCGATAGCTGATAACGCAGGTGGAATAGCTGAAATGGCTGAGCTTCCTCCTGAAGTAAGAGCGTGTACTGACCAGCTAGATGCAGTAGGAAACTCAACTGCGGCAGTAGGAAAAGGATTCGCAATAGGTTCTGCAGCTCTGACTGCACTATCACTATTTGCAGCATATAAAGAAGCTGTTGAATTTAGATCTGGAATACCACTGGTTATAGACGTAACTAACCCTAAGGTAATAGTGGGATTGTTTATGGGTGGAATGCTAACATTCCTTTTCTCTGCTCTTACAATGACTGCAGTTGGAAAGGCTGCCATGGAAATGGTTGCAGAAGTAAGAAGACAATTCAGGGAAATTCCTGGAATAATGGATAAAACAACAAAACCTGACTATAAAAGGTGTGTAGAAATATCCACACGTTCATCTCTGAGAGAGATGGTATTGCCTGGAATACTTGCAGTGCTGGCTCCGGTAGTGGTAGGAGTATGGTCAACAGAAGCTCTAGGTGGTCTCTTAGCTGGTGCACTGGTAACCGGTATTCTTATGGCTGTCATGATGGCCAATGCCGGAGGAGCTTGGGACAATGCTAAAAAACAGATTGAAAGCGGATATAAAGGCGACGGAAAAGGTTCTGACAGACACAAGGCAGCAGTTGTTGGGGATACAGTGGGAGATCCATTTAAAGATACATCAGGACCTTCTCTGAATATTTTGATCAAGTTGATGTCCATTGTTTCACTTGTTTTAGTACCTCTTTTCGTTTAAAAAAGGTTTTATATTACATTTTATTTAATTAATAAAATAAACATTATTTATTAAAAACTACTGAAAAGTTTCGCTACTTTGGCGAAACTTTTTTGATTCAAGTCACTTTGTTTTTAAACACTACTTTTAAGCCGTA
>NZ_JBFHGC010000057.1:0-8402 GCF_041583315.1 Ilyobacter sp.
CTTATATGATGAAGATAGGAATAGCAGGAGCCGGTGGTATCGGGTCAAATGTAGCTGTGCATCTGGTAAGAACCGGAGTAACAGATCTAAAAATAGCAGATTTTGACACCATAGAAAAATCAAATCTCAACAGGCAGTTTTATTTTCACCATCAGATAGGAGCCTCCAAAGTTGATACTCTAAAAAAAAATCTTCTGGATATCAATCCAAATGGCTTTTTTCATGTGGAGAACATAAAACTTGATAGGGAAAATATGGCTGACTTTTTCCTCGATTGTGATATCGTGATAGAAGCCTTTGACAAATCAAAATACAAAAGTATGCTTATAGAAGAGGTCTATTCCCAGGGGAAGATCATGGTTTCTGCCTCGGGAATAGCAGATTGGGATATTGGAAATATCAAAATCAAAGAAATCATGCCAAATCTTTTTGTTGTGGGAGATTTTGAAAAAGGTATAGAAAATTACAAGACCTATTCCCATAAAGTATCCATAGCAGCTGCAATGATGGCTGGAATTGTCCTGGAAAAAGGAGGCTTTTATGAGAAATAGAATCGATATCCCTGCTGGACTCTACGGGATCACAGGAGAGGCTTTCTCCAACGGAAAGAGCAACCTCCGGTGTGCAGAGGATATGATAAAATCAGGAATAAAAATAATACAATACAGAGAAAAAGATAAACCCATAAGGGAAAAAATAAAAGATATGAAAGAGATAAGGGAGCTCTGCAGAAAAGAAGGGGTTCTTTTTATAGTAAATGATCATGTAGATGTGGCTATACTGGTAGATGCCGACGGTGTACATGTTGGACAGGAGGATATGCACCCTTCAGACGTACGGGCACTAATAGGGCCCCATAAGATTATAGGCTTATCAACACATTCCCCTGAAGAGGGTATGGCTTCTCTGGATGAGGATATTGATTATATTGGTGTAGGCCCTATATTCCCTACCACTACAAAGGACAGAGAGGCTGTAGGACTTGAGTATCTGGATTTTGCAGTGAAAAATCTAGATATTCCATTTGTGGCTATAGGGGGAATAAAAGAGCATAATATCAAGGAGATAATAAAGGCCGGGGCTGAAAGGATATGTCTTGTGAGCGAGGTTATAGGGGCTGAAGATATAAATAAAAAAGTTAAAAAACTGAATAAGCTGATGAAAAACAGAAATTAATTTTTTAAATATTTGTATTATAAAAGTCCCGGAAAATTCCGGGACTTTTATAATATTAGCACTTTGTATTTTTTATAGGTATACTTGCTATCAAAGCCGTTTTTCTGCTTTGATTTCCATCCTCTAATATCTCAATATTCAGGCTTTCTATATCAATGTCCACATATTTAGATATTACAGCTATCAGATCATTTTTCATATCATTAATGACTCTTGGAGACAGCATAGATCTGTCATGGATCAAAACAAGCTTCAATCTATCCTTGGCCACACTCTTAGAGCCACTCTTTTTAAACAAGTCAAAAAAACTCATATGCCCACCTACCTCTTAAAAATTCCTTTTAGTTTATTGATAATTCCTCCTCTAGACTGGAGCTCTAAAAAACTTACCTCATTACCTATGACTCTTTGGGATATATTAGTATATGCCCTTGCAGCCATCGAATTACCTTTGAATATAAGAGGTTCTCCCTTATTTGTGGATATGATAATATTTTCATCGTCAGGAATTATCCCCATTACGTCAATTGCAAGAATATCTACTATGTCTGATATATCAAGCATATTCCCTTCTCTTACCATATCAATTTTTATACGGTTTACTATGAGCTTGGAGTCTTTTATTTCATGGGCATCCAGAAGACCTATTATCCTGTCTGCATCCCTTACTGCTGAGATTTCAGGAGTTGTCACAATGAGAGCCTGATCTGCTGCTGCAATTGCATTTTTAAATCCTTGCTCTATACCAGCCGGACAGTCCACTATTATAAAATCAAAATCTACCTTTAATGCCTCTATAAGAGTCTTCATCTGCTCTGGATTAACTGAATTCTTATCCTTTGTCTGAGCCGCAGGAAGAAGAAAGAGATTATCACACCTCTTGTCCTTTATGAGAGCCTGCCTTATTCTGCAGTGACCTTCTATTACATCTACCAGATCATAAACTATTCTGTTTTCAAGGCCCATAACCACATCTAAGTTTCTAAGTCCGATATCAGCATCGATAAGAAGAGTCTTCTTACCTTGAAGAGCAAGTCCCACACCTAAATTTGCAGTTGTGGTAGTCTTTCCCACTCCGCCTTTACCAGAAGTTATAACAATTACTTTTGCCATTTTTATCACTCCCAAAAATAACTAGATTTTCATCATGTCTCTCAGTGTTATTTTGTTAAAATTCTCTATATGCATCTTTCCGTCTTTTATGTATGCTACTTCCAAGCTGCCTTCTTTTTTTATTCTGTTTGTGCCAAGCATATCCTCGGCTGGATTTCTGGCTATGTTTTTCCCTATTCGCAGCTGGATTGGATTCATTTTGAGGGCACTTATAAAAGCCTCGTCTTCATCCTCTATACCTGCATGAGCCGTCCCGTTCAGATACCCCAGAACCACTATGTTTCCCTTTGCAGTAACTATAGCTCCTGGATTTATATCCCCCAGAACCACTAGGTTCCCTTCATAATGAACACTTTGACCTGACCTCAGGTTTCCTTTGTAAAATTTGGTGACCCCTTCATCTATGACAGTTTCGGGAATAATAAAGTTCCCTATAAAGGATTTACCATTTGATATAATATAAGTTATTCGTATATCACTTTCCCTTCTGATGATTTCAAGAAGCTGATTTTCCTCCACTTCAGAAAGCTCTCTGTTTGAAAACTCTATTGCAACTTTTGCATTCTTCAAAAATTTCTCTGCTTCTTTGAGTTTTTCTTCAAGATTTTTCTTTAGTGTTTCATAATCAATTTCAGAATCTAAATGAATTACCAGTCTGTCTTCTTTTCCTTTTAAAATAACATAATTATCCATCGGCTCCACCCTTCATAAAGTGTGTTCAATTTAAGTATAGCATACCATTTTTGCCTAATCAACTAAAGGGTTTAAAAAAAATAGCTTTTTTTTTAGTTTTTTGATATGATTTTATTTAGTAGACAAAAAGGGGGTACTCTATGCATGGTATTTATCTGGCAGGCGAATCTTTTTTTGAAGCTTTTTCTGTCATAAAAAATGGTAAAATGAGAAAATTTTATCTTCTGCCTGGTGTTCTAAACCTCATACTTCTTAATCTTTTGTACAAACTGAGTAAATATATTTCATTCAATCTCTTTTCAAAACTTGAAGGCTATTTCCATCTGAACAGTTATGAAAATGTAACATTTATAATCATAAAATTTATAATTATAATTATAGCGTTTTTACTTTACTTTCTGGTTTATAAGGCACTTCTTCTGATAGTTCTTTCACCTTTTCTGAACTATATCTCCGAAAGAACAGAAAGAACCATGGTCAACCAGAAATTTGACTTCTCCTTCAAGGACAATATGAGATTTATCTGGAGAGGCATAGTTATATCCTGTAAAAGTTTTTCAAAAGAGATGTTAGGAACAATCATTCTTTTACTTCTGGGACTTATGCCGTTTTTAAGTATTACGGTTCCTTTCTTTATTTTCCTTCTTCAGGCATATTATATCGGATTTTCTTTTATGGATTACACCCTTGAGAGACATAATTATTCTTCTAAAGAAAGCCTTATCTTCCTCAAAAAAAACTGGACTTTTTCAGCTTTTAGCGGAGCCATCTTTACCATGGTATTTCTGATACCGGTTATAGGAATATTCATAGCACCTCTTGTTTCCTGTGTAGCCGTTACATTGGGGACAATAAAAATAATAAATAAAGACAAAATATAATTCAGCTGACTAAATAAAAAAAATCCCCCCTCTTCTTAAAAGGGGATTTTTTATTTAGGCTGGGCTTTTATTCAGTTCACTCTGAGGTTCCTTGTCTTTCAATATATAGATAAAAGCAAAGACAGCTAAAAGATGCTGATACCACAGAAGAGGGATAACTTCAAAAGGAGTTACTGACCCCTTTGCAAAGCTAAGAAGTATGAGCATCTGAGCCCCATAAGGAATCAGTCCCTGGACAATACATGAAAATATATCCAACAGGGCAGCACTCCTCTTGCCTTCTACGTTATATTTTTCTGACATCTCTTTAGCCAGAGGTCCGTTTATAATAATTGCCACTGTGTTATTGGCAACAGCTGCATCAGTCAGAGAAACCAGAGCTGCTACTCCAAACTGGGCACTCCTTCTGCCGGTTATTCTTTTCTGAACAGATTCTAGGAGCCACTGTATTCCACCGGCTTTAGCCACCATCTGTGCCAGTCCACCTGTGAGGAGAGACAAGAGAAATATTTCCTGCATCCCTGAAAACCCCTTATAAATTTCATTGGCAAAACTAAGAGTAGTAAAGTCACCTTTCAATAATCCGATTAAACCCGAAAGGAGAATCCCTCCTGTGAGTACTGCAAAAACATTGACCCCTGCAACTGCCAGAATAAGAACCACAATATACGGAACTATTTTCACTATATCATAGTTATAGCTGGCAGCCATCTCCACCATACTGTCAGGCCTTCCAAATGCAACCAGCAGTATTATTGTTATTATTGCCGCAGGAAGAGCAAGAGCTATATTGGTTCTGAACTTGTCCCTCATCTCTACTCCCTGGGTTCTCGTGGCGGCTATGGTAGTGTCAGATATCACCGATAGGTTATCTCCAAACATTGATCCGCCCATTACTGCAGCAAGCGTCAGAGGCATAGAAAGTCCAGAAGCCTCAGCAAGTCCCACGGCTACTGGTGCTATTGCGACTATTGATCCTACAGAAGTCCCTGTAGAAGTAGATATAAATGCCCCTATAACAAATAGTCCAGCTGGTATATAATGGGCCGGGATAAATGTCAGTCCCATATTTACCACTGAGTCCACTCCTCCCATGGCCTTTGATACTCCTCCAAAGGCTCCTGCAAGGAGATATATTATACACATCACTATTATATCTTCATGACCGCAGCCTTTTATAAAATCTTTAAATTTCTCCTCTATACTCCCCTTAAATAAAATAAAGGCAGATATTATACCTGCAAAGGCTGCTATGGGAGCCGGCAGCTGATAGAACCCCATCTCCACTCCTGCCATACTTAGGATTATTCCGCTTCCCAGATAGATTGTGACAAATATTATAAATGGTATCAGACCTTTAAATTCTCCTTTTGTTTTCATATTTACTCCTTCTTTTTAAAATTATAACCGGAAACAAAAAAGGCTGCAACGCAGCCTTTTATTAAAATATAGGCACTACTCCGCCTTGATACTTTTCTTCAATAAACTTTTTCACTTTTTCACTCTTTAGAGCTGTCATAAGAGCTTTTATCTTTTCAGAATTTTCTTCTCCTGTCTTTACTGCTACTATATTTACATAAGGAGATTCTGCTCCCTCTATAAGAAGGGCATCTTTTACAGGATTTAATCCACTCTCTATAGCATAGTTTCCGTTTATAACAGCTGCATCTACATCTTCAAGTACTCTAGGAAGCTGTGCTGCTTCTAGGGCCTTAAATTTGAAATTTCTAGGGTTTTCTATTATATCATACTCTGTAGCTTTGAGTCCTGCATTTGGGTCTAGCTTGATAAATCCATTTGTCTGAAGAAGAATCAATGCTCTGGCTCCGTTTGAAGGATCGTTTGGTATGGCTATTACGGCACCGTCTTGAATTTCCGCTATGTCCTTTATCTTTCCTGAGTAAAGGCCCATAGGCTCTACATGTACTCCCCCTGCAGAAACAAGAGCAAGGTTTCTCTCCTTTGCAAATTCATCTAAATAAGGAATATGCTGAAAGAAGTTTGCATCTATTTCTCCGTCTGACAATGCAAGGTTTGGTGTTACATAGTCTGTGAACTCTACCACTTCAAGAGTATATCCTTTCTCAGAAAGTTCCTCTTTTGCGATTTCAAGGATCTCTGAGTGAGGTACAGGAGTAGCTCCTACCTTTATCTCAACAGACATGTTTTCCGCCTTTTTCTCTCCACAAGAAGTAAGCCCTACGATAACCAAAATTGAAACTGCAATTAAACTGATGATTTTTTTCATAATTTTCTCCTTTTTATCCTCTTTTTTTTCTTATATCATAAACTATTTTGTTTCCTAAAAATTGTATCCCCTGGACCAGGATTATTATAGATGCCACGGAAACTATCATTATGTCCAGCTTGAATCTCTGGTATCCGTATCTGATGGCAAGGTCTCCTAAACCTCCTCCGCCTATTGCCCCGGCCATGGCCGAGTATCCCACAAGGGTTATGACTGTTATTGTCAGACCGTGGATCAAAGAAGGAAGTGATTCTGGGATGAGAACTTTTAATATTATATCTTTTCTTGATGCTCCCAGGGATATAGAGGCTTCTAACAGACCTCTGTCTACCTCTTTTACAGCCCCTTCTACTATTCTAGCCACAAATGGTGCCGCAGCTATTGAAAGTGGTACTATACTGGCTGTAGATCCTATTGTAGTCCCCACTATAAATCTAGAAAGTGGAAGGACAAGTATCATCAGTATAATAAAAGGTATTGATCTGAAAATATTAATGAGACCGTCTAGCACTCTGTTTAGTTTTGGCATTTCCATTATATGATTTTTATCTGTTATAACTGCCAGAAGTCCTACGGGTAATCCCATAATAGTAGCAAATATTGTAGACAGGATCACCATGTAAATAGTCTCTCCCAAAGCAGGTATCAGCAAAGCTATTATTTTATCCATTATATATCACCTTTACCTCTACGTCCTCTTTTTTCATCCAGTTCAGCGCCTCTTCCTGTCTTTCTCCAGAAAGTTCCAGTATCAGATGCCCCACATTCTGTGTGACAAGCTTATCTATGCTTCCTGATACAATATTTGCATCTATGTCAAACATTCTGACCATCTGTGATATTATGGGTTTTTCCACTGTATGTCCCATGTATGATAGTTTTATTATTTTTTTACCAGGACTCTTTAGAAAATTTGTCTCTTCTGTTTCTTCTGGTATCAGATGAGATACAAACTCCTTTGCCATATCTGTTCTTGGGTTTGAAAAAATCCTGTCTACGCTTCCCTCTTCTATAACTTCACCTTTATCCATTATAGCTGCCCTATTGCATACACTTCTTATTACTTCCATCTGGTGTGTTATGAGGACTATAGTTAAACCAAGTTTTTTCTGAAGGTCTTTTAGAAGTTCCAATATGGACTTAGTTGTCTTAGGGTCAAGGGCACTTGTAGCTTCGTCGGATAATAATATCTTAGGATTATTGGCAAGGGCTCTGGCTATTGCCACCCTCTGTTTTTGACCTCCTGAGAGCTGACTTGGAAAAGCTTTTTCTTTGTCCTCTAGTTCCACAAGGGTCAAAAGCTCTTTTACTCTTGGGGGAATATCTTTTTTATCCCAGCCTGCTATTTCCAGTGCAAAGGCAATATTTCCAGACACATCTCTAGACTGAAGAAGATTAAAGTGCTGAAATATCATTCCGGTTTTTTTCCTGTACTCTTTTAACTCTGTATCACTGAACTTAAGGATATTGTTCCCCTCTACAAGAATCTCTCCACTGCTAGGTTCTTCAAGTCTGTTTAAAAGTCTTATCAATGTGGATTTTCCTGCTCCGCTGAGACCCATAATTCCGTAGATATCATCTTCTTTTATATGCAGATTCACATTTTTTACAGCAAGTACATCCCCGATGGCACTGCTGTATAATTTATTGAGATCTTTTATCTCTATCATCCATTACCACTCCTCAATTGTATATAAAAAATCCCCCTGAAAAAAACATGTCACAATTTTTTTATCAATAGCTGCCTCAGTTACCTTACAATTATTATTTGGGTTTCTAAAATATCGATTTTTTATGTTGATTAATTCGTATATAAACAAAAAAACTCTTCTTTTAGAGAAGAGGTCTTAGCTTAATCTATTCAAGATTATCCTCATCTCGCTGGAATTAGCACCACACCCCTTACGGCAGGTTGCTGAGGTTTCAAAGGGCCAGTCCCTCCACCTCTCTTGATAAGTATTTGATTTATACTAGAAAAAGTATATTACTTTTGACTAGTTCTGTCAAGAATTTTTTTATTATTTTAATCTGATATTCTTTATCACCATATTTCAGAATAAGAATTACTACTCATACTTTTGAAGACTCTCTTAATTAAACACTCTTCTTCACGTTATCAAAACATCTGTATCAACATAAAGGCAGATAATTGTATTTAAATCTTCTCCAATCCTTTTATTTTTAAATTACTATATTTTTGGGTAGTATCTATTAAAAAAGACCGTAGTTGTCAAATAGAATGTGGAGTGATACTATGATTTAACATATGCTTGCAAGATAAATTATTGCCA
>NZ_JBFHGC010000058.1:0-8344 GCF_041583315.1 Ilyobacter sp.
ATGGGACACTCTGAAAGAATGGGAGAAAATCTCTATAAGAATATTATAGGGGATAAAGAACAAAAAATATTTGTAAACGGTGTAAAATATTTCAAATAAGAATAATGTCCAAATTAAAAAATAAATTTTAGTTGTTTCTGCCAGGGGAAATCCTTTTTCCTCTGGTGTTAGATAATAAAAATATATATAAAATTTAGGAGGTCACAATGAAAGTTGCAATAATCTTTGGTAGCAAATCAGATACAGACAAAATGAGAGGTGCTGCAAAATGTTTAAAAGAGTTTGGTGTTGAATACTCAGCCCATGTTCTTTCGGCACACAGAGTTCCTGAAAAACTTGTCGAAACTCTTCAAAAGATGGAAAAAACTGGTTACGAAGTAGTTATTGCAGGAGCCGGCCTTGCTGCTCATCTTCCTGGCGTGATCGCTTCAAAGACGACTCTTCCAGTTATAGGAGTACCTATTGAGGCTGCTTTTGACGGAATGGATGCACTTCTTTCCATAGTGCAGATGCCAAAATCAATACCTGTGGCCACTGTGGGACTCAACAACTCTTACAATGCAGGAATGTTGGCAGTACAGATGCTTTCAATAAAGTACCCGGAATTAAAAGAAAAGCTTATCAACTTTAGAAAAGAAATGAAAGAAAATTTCATAGCTGAAAATGAGGCTGGAATAGAACTTTAAACCCTGGAAAATTTACAGTCAATAATTAAAAATTGATACTATTAAAATAAAAGGTTTTAGGAGGATTTTAAATGTCAGTTGAAAAAAAGGATTTTTTGTACGAGGGAAAAGCAAAGCAGATATACACTACTAATGATGAAAATTTGGTTATCATCCACTATAAGGATGATGCTACAGCTGGAAACGGAGCTAAAAAAGGGACTATCCAGAACAAAGGTATCCTTAACAACAAGATCACTGCTACACTATATGAGATGCTAGAGAAGAACGGAATTAAAACTCACTACAAAGAGATGTTAAACGAAAGAGACCAGCTTTGTGAGAAGCTGACAATCATACCTCTAGAAGTAATCGTAAGAAATGTAATCGCAGGTTCTATGGCTGCCAGAGTAGGTATAGAGGAAGGAACTGTTCCTACAAATACTATATTTGAAATCTGCTATAAAAACGATAAATACAACGACCCGCTTATCAACGACCACCACGCAGTGGCAATGGGTATAACTACTTATGAAGATCTTGCAAAAATATATGAAACTACTGCTAAGATCAATAACCTTTTGAAAGAAACTTTTGACAAAGAGGGAATTACTCTTGTTGATTTTAAAATAGAATTTGGAAAAAACAAAGACGGAGAAATCCTTCTTGCAGACGAAATCACCCCTGACACTTGCAGACTTTGGGATAAGGAAACAGGTGAAAAACTTGATAAAGACAGATTCAGAAGAGACCTCGGAGGTATCGAAGAGGCTTATATCGAGATTTTAAAAAGGCTGGGTGCTAAATAAATATGTATGGTATACATGATATAGATAAAATGGAAGAGGAGTGCGGAGTATTCGGAGTCTACTCAAAAGAGATAAAAAAAGTCTCAAGTCTTACTTATTACGGACTTTACGCTCTTCAGCACAGAGGGCAAGAGAGTGCCGGAATCACTGTCTCAAACTTTGGGGAAAAGACAACTTTTAAAGGCATGGGCCTTGTAGCTGATGTCTTCAGCTCTGAAAAACTGGAAGAGCTAAAAGGAAATGCAGCGATAGGTCATGTGAGATACTCTACTTCAGGAGCCAGCAAGCTTATAAATGCACAGCCTCTTGAAAGTAAATTTAAACTGGGTCAGATCGCCGTAGCTCACAACGGTAACCTTGTAAATGCAGATATAATCAAGGAACTACTTGAGGATTCTGGATCTACTTTCATTACTGATATCGACTCAGAAGTTATCATAAACATGATAGCAAGAAAGGCTTCAAAAGGTCTCGAAGAGGCAATCAGGAGTACGGTAAGTGCTATAAAAGGTTCTTATTCTCTTGTTATTCTGGCTGATCAGAAGCTTATAGGGGTAAGAGATCCCTATGGTATAAGACCGCTGTGCCTGGGGCAGAATGACGAAGGAGACTTCTTCCTCGCTTCAGAGTCTTGTGCTCTAGATGCTGTAGGAGCAGACCTCATAAGAGATATAGAGCCTGGAGAGATGGTAATAATAGACGATCACGGTGTAAGATCAATCAAGTATGCTGAAAATACAAAAAATGCTCCTTGTTCATTTGAAACTATATATTTTGCAAGACCGGACAGTATCATCGACGGAAAGAGTGCTTTTCAAGTAAGGGTAGAGTCCGGTAGATACCTTGCCAGACAAAAGCCGGTAGAAGCTGACGTTGTAATAGGAGTACCTGATTCTGGAATACCTGCAGCCATAGGCTTTGCAGAGGAGAGCGGGATTCCTTACACTGTAGGACTTATTAAAAATAAATATATCGGAAGAACTTTCATAAAACCTTCTCAGGAACTGAGAGAAAAAGCGGTACAGGTAAAACTGAACCCTCTGAAAGTAAATGTAGTAGGAAAAAGAGTAGTAGTAGTAGACGACTCTCTGGTAAGAGGTACAACAAGCAGACTTCTTATTCAGATGCTGAGAAAGGCAGGAGCTACTGAAGTACACTTCAGGTCGGCTTCTCCAGCAGTAAAATACCCTTGCTACTTTGGGATAGATACTGCCCACAGAAAAGAACTTATAGCATCGACTCATTCTATAAGTGAAATAAAAGAAGTTATCGGAGCGGATTCTCTAGATTATCTTACTCTTCAAAATCTTGCAAAGGTTCTGGGAAGTGAAGATTTCTGTTTAGGATGTTTTGATGGAGAGTATCCTGTATGTACCCCAATGGGAGAAGCGTAAAATTAGGAGGAAATAATGTCAATTTCTTATAAAGATGCCGGAGTAAATAAAGAAGAAGGATACAAGGCTGTAGAACTCATGAAAAAAGCCGTATCAAAAACTCATAATAAAAGTGTTTTAAATGGTCTAGGAAGTTTCGGAGCGATGTACGAGATGTCTCAGTATAAAAATCCGGTTCTTGTATCTGGAACAGACGGTGTAGGAACAAAGCTTGAAGTAGCCTTTAAAATGGGAGTATATAATACTGTAGGAATAGATGCAGTGGCAATGTGTGTAAACGACATATTGTGTCACGGAGCAAAACCTATGTTTTTCCTTGACTACATGGCCTGCGGTAAACTAGATGCTGAAAAAGCCGCTCAGCTTGTTTCAGGGGTGGCAGAGGGATGCCTTCAGTCAGGATCTGCCCTTGTAGGGGGAGAAACAGCTGAAATGCCTGGTTTTTACAAAGACGGAGACTATGACATCGCAGGATTTTCTGTAGGAGTCGTAGAAAAAGATGAAATTATAAACGGAAGTACAGTTGAAGAGGGAGACGTGCTTATCGCCCTTCCGTCCTCTGGAGTTCACAGTAACGGTTTTTCTCTTGTAAGAAGACTGGTTACTGATTTTGACGAGGAACTCAATGGTAAAAAAATAGGAGAGATTCTTCTTGAACCTACAAGAATTTATGTGAAACCTGTTCTTGCCTTGCTTGAAAAGTTTACTGTAAAAGGTATGGCACACATCACAGGAGGAGGACTACCTGAAAACCTTCCTAGGACAATTAGAGAAGGATATCAGGCAGTGGTGGAAAAAGAAAAAATAAGAATCCCTGAAATATTCAGATATCTTCAGTCTAAAGGTGTTCCTGAAAATGAGATGTACGGGACATTCAACATGGGAGTAGGATTCGTACTTGTAGTGGCTTCTGAGGATAAAGAGGCAGTAATAGCAGAGCTAAAGACTCACGGCGAAGAAGCTTATGAAATAGGATATATAAAAAAGGGAGATAAAGACCTATGCTTAATATAGCAGTATTTGTATCAGGAGGGGGAAGTAATTTTCAGTCTATCATCGATAGAATCAACGACGGAAACCTCCCTTGTAAAATACAATGTGTCATAGCCGACAGAGAATGCTACGGACTGGAAAGAGCAAGCAATAACGGTATAAAAACATACCTTTTAGATAGAAAACAATTCAAAAAAAATCTTTCAAAAGAGATAGATACTATTTTAGACGGTAAGGTGGACCTAATTGTTCTTGCAGGTTTCCTATCTATACTGGATTCTGACTTTACCAAAAAATGGAGTAAAAAAATAATAAATATTCATCCGTCACTTCTTCCAAAGTTCGGAGGGCCTGGAATGTATGGTATAAAAATACATCAGGCTGTAATCGCTGCCGGAGAAAAAGAAAGCGGATGTACGGTACACTATGTAGATGCAGGTGTGGACACAGGAGAGATAATATACCAGGAAAAAGTATCTGTATTGGAAAACGATACTCCTGAAACTCTTCAGAAAAGAGTCCTTGAAATAGAGCACAGACTTTTGCCTCAGGCCATTATGGATATCGCTGAGGGTAACTAACTTTTGCCGGGGGGCTGCAGACTCGCATATCAACTATTTAAACTCCTAAAACCTAAATAAAAGATAATAAAAACTTAAAATTCCTAAAACCTAAAACCTAATTTTAAGATTTATATTGCGGGTCTGCGGCTTTCTATATAGATTATGTGTTTATAGAAAGGCAAATTATTTTCGGAGAAATAGTAATATTAAGAAAGTATTAAAAGGAGAATCATATTTATGAAAAGAGCACTGATTTCAGTTTATGATAAAGCAGGAATACTGGATTTTGCAAAATTTTTAGTAGAAATAGGCGTAGAAGTGATTTCCACAGGTGGAACTTATAAGTACCTAAGAGAAAACTCTATACCGGTTACAGATGTATCGGAAGTTACAGGAGCTCCTGAAATGCTCGACGGAAGAGTAAAAACTCTTCATCCCAATATTCACGGCGGGATCTTAGCTATCAGAAGTAATAAAGAACATATGGAAACTCTTGAAAAGAGAGATATAACTCCTATAGACATAGTTATTGTAAATCTGTACCCTTTCTTTGACGAGGTTCAAAATGACATATCTTTCGAAGAAAAAGTAGAATTTATCGACATAGGCGGACCTACAATGCTTCGATCTGCTGCAAAATCTTTTGAAGATGTAATCGTGATAACAGATGTAGAAGACTATTCAAAGATAAAAGGTGAGCTTGAAAGCACGGGTAATCTTTCTTTTGAAAGCAGAAAAAAACTAGCTGGAAAGGTATTTAACCTTACGTCAGCATATGATGCAGCAATCTCAAATTTCCTTTTAGAGGGAGAAATGCCTAAGTATCTGAGTGTTTCCTACGAAAAAATGATGGATCTGAGATACGGAGAAAATCCTCACCAAAATGCAGCGTACTATGTATCTACAACTGAAAAAGGTGCCATGAAGGATTTTGAACAATTAAATGGAAAAGAACTTTCTTTTAACAATATAAGAGACATGGATGTGGCATGGAAGGTCGTAAGCGAGTTTGAAGAAACTGCAAGCTGCGGACTGAAGCACTCTACTCCCTGCGGAGTAGCTGTAGCTGACACTGTGGTGGATGCCTATAAAAAATCATATGACTGCGACCCTATATCTATTTTCGGAGGAATCGTAGCAATAAACAAAACAGTAGACGGAGAAACCGCTGCTGAGATGAGCAAGACATTCCTTGAAATCGTAATTGCTCCTGATTTCACTGATGAAGCTCTGGAAATACTAAAGAAAAAGAAAAATCTCAGAATAATAAAAGTCAAATATACTCCGTGTGACAAAATCGAGTATGTAAAGGTAGACGGAGGAATTCTGGTACAGGATTCTGATAAGGCCTTTTCAAAAGATTTTAAAGTTGTAACTGAAAAAGAACCTTCTAAAAAAGAGATGGACGACATGGTCTTCGGAATGAAGGTAGTAAAACATGTAAAATCAAATGCAATTGTGGTGGTAAAAGACGGTATGGCTAAAGGTGTGGGAACTGGAGAAACTAACAGAATCTGGGCAACAAAGCAAGCCATAGAAAGAGCAGGAGACGGTGCAGTCCTAGCTTCTGATGCTTTTTTCCCTTTCAGAGATGTAGTAGATGAGTGTGCTAAAGCAGGGATAACAGCAATAGTACAGCCTGGGGGATCTATGAGAGACCAGGAATCTATCGATGCATGCAATGAACACAAAATCTCAATGGTCTTTACCGGACTAAGACACTTCAAACATTAAATCTAATATTAACAGTACAGGCAGGTCTGCTGATGGAAACTATTTCAGCAGACCTGTAATAAAATAAAGAAAAAATTTGAATTTGAAGAGTAAAATGGTAAAGACTATAAAATTCTTGAATCTGAAGGGAGAAAAAATATGAAAATATTGGTTGTAGGCAGCGGCGGAAGAGAGCATGCTATATGCTGGAAAATATTGGAAAATAAAAATGTAGAAAAAATATACTGTGCACCTGGAAATGCCGGGATTGAGCTCCTGGATAAAGTGGAAAATATAGACCTTAAAACCCTGGAAGAGATCGTTGATTTTGCTGAAAAAGAAAAAATAGACCTGACCATGGTGGGAAGCGAAGAGCTTCTTGTGGCAGGGATCGTAGACAGGTTTAAAGAGAAAGGCCTCAATATTTTCGGACCTGACAGCAAGGCTGCTCTTCTGGAGGGGTCTAAGGCTTATGCCAAAGATTTCATGAAAAAATATGGTGTGAAAACTGCAGCCTACGAGATATTCACAGATGCTGACAAGGCGAAGGCTTACCTTGAGACTATTAATTTTCCTGTGGTAATAAAGGCCAGCGGTCTTGCAGCAGGTAAAGGAGTGCTTATCTGTGCAGATATTCAAGAGGGTATAGAGGCTGTAAATGATATTATGGTAGACAAAAAATTTAATGATGCCGGAAATGAAGTTGTAATAGAGGAGTTTTTAGAAGGTGTAGAAGCCTCTATACTATCTATAACTGACTCTAAGCAGATAGTGTCCTTCATCTCTGCAAAAGATCATAAGAAGATCGGAGAGGGAGATACCGGCCTTAATACAGGTGGTATGGGCGTAATCGCACCAAATCCATACGTCACTCCTGAGGTTTATGACCAGTATATCAAGGATATAGTTGACCCAACTCTAGAGGGTATAAAAAGCGAAGGATTGGACTTCTGCGGAGTCATCTTCTTCGGACTGATGATAAACAGCAGAGGGGTATATCTTCTAGAATATAACATGAGAATGGGAGACCCTGAGACTCAGGTAGTACTTCCTCTTCTAGACAGCGACTATCTGGATATACTGAACGATACTCTGCATGGAAAGCTAGACGGAGACAAAATCAGATGGAAAGATGAGTCTGCATGCTGTGTCGTGGCAGCTTCCGGAGGTTATCCTGAAGCCTATGATAAGGGTTATGAGATCACCGGATGCGAATCTGTGGAAGACCTTGTATTTATGGCAGGAGTGAAAAAAGAAAATGAAAAATTTGTCACTGCTGGTGGACGAGTTCTAAACGTCGTTGCTCTTGGAAAAGACCTGGATGATGCAAAGAAAAATGCATATAATTCTATTGAAAAGATCAAATTTGATAAAATATACTACAGAAGAGATATAGGAAAGATAATCTAACTAACTCCATAAAAAAACACCTTTACAAGGCCCATTAAATATGATAATATACATCCTGTAATCTAAGGTGCAGGCGTGGGTGGCGGAATGGTAGACGCGCAAGGTTGAGGGCCTTGTCGGGGTTTCTCGGTGGGGGTTCAAGTCCCCCTCTGCGCACCAGACTTATTTAGACTTTGATTTGTATAAAATATATTTTTATAGTTAAACTTAAGCGAGATTATTCTCGCTTTTTTATATAACAGAAAAGACCTCCAATTGGAGGTCTAATTATCTTAATACTTTAAACATTTACTTCTGAAATAATTTATTTTATTGACATCCATAACTCTTTAAGAAAAAGATCTAACAAATTTTTTTTGACATAAAGTTGACACAAAAGAAGGATATTTATGTTGGAGGACTCATTGACAGAAATACTCCTTCAATGAAAACTTTTTCAACCATATAGCAGTACCTGGCAGCCGTCTCCCCAAGGTGGCTGTCACCCCAAAACTTATATCCAGCATGTACAATAGTCAAAACAGATAGTAAGTATTTTTTTTTTAAGAAAGAAAAATTATAAAAACTTAAGTTGAATCTCGGATTAAGTTACTCCTTTGAAAATTTCAAAAATAACCAGCAACTTGAGATATTTTATTCTGTAAATATATATGCAAATACAAGCTTTAAAATAATTAACTCCGAAAAAGGTAAAGCATGAGAAATCCTGTGGCACAAAACTATAGGGTCTAATTCTTTCTAGATATGACAGCCAGTTTCCGAGATTTTTAGGAGGGAACAATATGCTTAAGACTATA
>NZ_JBFHGC010000059.1:0-8162 GCF_041583315.1 Ilyobacter sp.
CATTTTTCTAATAATTTTATAATAATTCTGTAAAACTAGTCCTTTTTTCTCATCTGCGGGAATAAGATTACGTCTCTTATAGACGGAGCTCCCGTCAACAGCATTACAAGTCTGTCTATTCCTACACCTAGACCACCTGCTGGAGGCATTCCGTATTCCAGAGCCTCTATATAATCATCATCTATCTCTGCATTGGCTTCCTCGTTTCCGAGCATAGCCTCTTCTAGCTGAGCTTCGAGCCTTCCTCTCTGATCAGCAGGATCATTCAGCTCAGAGAATGCATTTGCATACTCTCTGGCATCGATAAACAGCTCAAATCTGTCTGTAAATCTGTGGTCATCTGCATTTCTTTTAGCTAATGGAGATATCTCCACAGGATGTCCGTAAACAAATGTAGGCTGGATAAGATGCTCTTCACATTTCTGTTCAAAGAACTCATTTATTATATGTCCCACTGTGTTCATATGAGGGGCAAGAGCCACGCCGTTTTGTGTTGCAAAAAGTCTGGCTTCTTCCACAGAAACTTCGTTCCAGAAATCCACACCTGTTACCTCTTTTACCATGTCCACCATGTGTACTCTTTTGAAGTTCTCAAGAACAAGCTCTTTTCCGTTGTACTCTACAGTAGTAGTTCCGTTTATTGTTTTTGCAGCGTTCATTATTAGCTCTTCTGTAAGGTCCATCATGTCATTAAAGTCTGCATAGGCTTGGTATAGTTCCATCATTGTGAATTCAGGATTGTGTCTTGTGGATATCCCTTCGTTTCTAAAGTTTCTGTTTATCTCATATACCTTGTCAAATCCACCTACAATAAGTCTCTTCAAATAAAGCTCTGGAGCTATTCTTAGAAACAGTGTCATATCAAGGGTATTGTGATGAGTCACAAAAGGTCTTGCTGCTGCTCCTCCTACGATAGGGTGCATCATCGGAGTCTCCACCTCCAGGAATCCCTTGCTGTTCAGAAGAGTTCTTACTGAGTTTACTATCTGTATTCTCTTCACGAAAGTTTCTTTGACCTCTTTGTTCATGATGAGATCAAGGTATCTTTTTCTGTATCTTGTCTCTACATCTGTAAGTCCGTGGTATTTCTCAGGAAGAGGTCTTATATTCTTCGAAAGAAAATCAAAACCTGAAACTCTCAGAGTGAGTTCTCCTTTTTGAGTGATAAAAAGTGTCCCTTCTACCCCTATAAAGTCTCCTGTACCCATTTTCTTTACTATTTCAAATACTTCATCACCTAGTGAGTCTTTTCTGAGGTAGACCTGTATTTTTCCTGTCTCATCCTCTAGATGGGCAAATACAGCTTTACCCTGTCCTCTGCAGGCCATTATTCTCCCTGCAGTTTTAAACACTGTAGCATCTTCCTCTACAAGAGTATGACTCAGCAGCTCTCCCACCATATGTTTTTTATCATATTTTCTTCCAAAAGGCTCTAATCCCGCCTCTTTAATTTCTTTAACTTTTTCCCACTTATCCATAATAACGTGGTCATCTGCTACTCTGTCAAAGTATCTTTCCATTCCACATCTCCTTTATATTTATAATTTTTTTTATCTTAATCTGACTATATATATCATAGCTTTTTTAGACCAGGTAGTACCGGGATAATCCCTCACCAGTTTTTCAAAGCTTTTCATACTTTTTTCTTTATCCTGCATTCTGTAGTAGCATACCCCTGCGAGATATTCTATTTCAGCTTTTTTTATTGGAGTTTTCTCTGATTCCAGAGCTTTTTCAAAATAATAAGCCGCATCCTTGTACCGGGTAATATAATAATAGCTCATTCCTATCTTCATATCGGTCCCTAGTCTCCTAGATGCCTCTATATCCTTTTCCTCAGCTCTCTTGTAGAAAAGTACAGCTTCCTCATAGTTTTCCCTTTGATACTTTTCGTCTCCCAGATTTAGCTCTTTTTTTATGAGCTCCCCTCTGCGATACATCTCTCTCTCTTTTTCCAGTTCAGGTATCTTATCTTCAGAAACTTTTGAAAGGGCAGATTCAAACTTCTCTAAATCTCCTTCGTTCAGATAAAGCATACAGAGGTTGTAGTAGTCTTTTCCATAGAGAAGATATCTCTCGGCATTTATGACATCTCCCTTTCCCATATACCATTTTCCCAGATATAATGCTATCCTTGCATCCTGGTCCTCACTGTATTTTCTTATGAGAAAAAGTTCATCCTCATCATTTAGAATACCGCTTCCTAGAATTATGTCCGTCAGTTCCTCTTCAATCCCAGGTTTAGTGATATTTTTTTCAAGGAAAGTCCTGTATCTGGCAGAATCTCCCTTTGCTATCTCCTTGTCAAAAGAAAAGAGCCTTTCTCTCTCCATGTTGTCTATCTGAAAATTACCCCTTATAAAATCCGCCGCTTCTTTTGCTTGGGATAACCTTCCCTCAGCAAGAGCTTTTTCCAGTATCATAAATGCAGTTTCTTTATGATAAAGTGCGTCTGGAAAGGCCAGTCTTGATAGTTTCACAGAGGTTATTAAAATGTCTAATTTTCCATTTTCATAACTGTTCAATATTATATCATAATTTTTTTCCTGAGTAAAACTATATTTGACCTTAGAGGTCACTCTGAATCGCTTATAAAAACTGCCGTCTTTAATAATATCCAGTATGTATTCCCCCTGGTACCCTGTTTCAAAAAACAGATTCCCCTCTTTGGCAACAACATAGGATTTTGAGAGGTAGGGACTTTTGATAATCTCTGCCATATACTTACCTGGTTCAGGAAGTTTCACATTGAGAGTTTCTCCTGCAAAAATCTCGTAATTCTCGCCTCTATACCCATCTGGATACCTTCTGAGTCCTGCAGTATTTATAGATTCTACAATCTTTTTATAAATTTCTGAAACATTACTTTCATTCAGTTCTATTTCTTTTGAAATAACTTTAAAATCTACCTTTTTAGAGACCCCAATACTGGGATTCAGATTTGACAGGTTCTCTTTTTCTACTTTTTCTTTCTTGCTTCCCATGGCATACAGTTTATTAGACGGCTCTCCTCCAAGACAGAAAACAGCTAAAATAAATGCCGATATCATATACTTTTTCATCATACCACCTCAAATAAAAAAAATAGAGCACATACATGCTCTATTATAACAGATTTTATCTCATTTAAAAATCTAAATAGCGTTAATTCCAAACTTCTTTTATGGTTACCACAATATCATTAATCTTTTCTTCCCCGTCATAGATTTCATAACTGAGAGAAAGTCCTTCTCTTTTCTGCTTCATATCTGTGGTTTTCAATGTAAATTCACTTGAAGTATAGGGAGTCTTATAATGAAAAGGGGTAATCTTGCCGTCCTTAAATACCTGGACGCTGTTTATGGTCCCTTTTCTTGTGATCTGCACCATATCTTTAAGAATAATAATCTTGCAGTCTCCGTGCTCGTTTTCATAAGAATATTTCACACCTTTAGGTGACACTTCCTTCTGGCAGTTCACTTTTTCTTTATTCTTTTCACCGTAGCTGTCTCTGCTTTCTATGATAAGGTACATATCCCCTCCTATTTCTCCATTAGCCCTGTGATAAAAGAGTCTACATCCTCTTCGAACTCATCAAAGCTGTCCTCTTCCTCTATATAGTTGTCCTCTATATAGCTTTCCTCTTCATCTCCGCTACTGACAGCAAAGCTGTCCTCTCTGTCGTAGTATCCGTCCTCGTCCCAGTCACCTATATCTGCCCCGGTACCGAAATATTCCTCTTCCCAGTGTCCTATTATCTCAAGAGCATCATCATCCTCTATAAGAACTACGTCCTCTTCATTTTCATCAAATAAAAAAGCTCTTTTTTCTCCTTCAAAATCTTCGGCTATTATGTACTCTTTTCCACCAAGAATTATATCTCCAATAACATGGAGCTCATACTCTTCATCAAAGATTTCATAATAAAAAGTCTCGCCTACAGCATACATTTTAAGACACCTCTCTCATTTATTTATGATATTTACTGTTATTAAAAATACTAAACCACCTATAGATCTGTTCCATCAGAATAAGCCTCATAAGCTGATGCGGAAAAGTCATTTTGGAAAAACTCAGCCTCATATGGGATATCTTTCTCACATCTTCAGAAACACCGTAAGAACCACCGATTATAAAATTTATGGTGCTCACTCCGGTTACTGTAAGACGTTCTATCTCCTGGGACATATCTTCAGAAGAAATATTCTTCCCGTCTATATCCAAAAGAATGTTGTACCCCTTGTTTTTTTCTGCTGTTTTTATTATTTCCATAGACTCTTTTTCCAGCGACTGATTTCTGTTGCTGTCATTTCCGTCTTCCTTCAGCTCTATTATTTTTATTTTTGCATAGAGATTCATTCTTTTGAGAAACTCATCTATCCCGTTTTTTATATATTTTTCTTTTATTTTACCTACACAGATCAGGTTTACACTTATCACCCTTATCTCCTCGATACACTTATTATCTTAATAAAATTTTATATCTTTTGTCTACCTTCTTTTAAAGTTTTTTTCAAGTTCTTCCAAAGTTATTTTCAGTATGATGGGTCTTCCGTGAGGACACGTATACTTTCCTACTTCATGGAGTCTTTCTATTAGCAGCTCCATCTCATCATAAGAGAGTTTTTCTCCTGCCTTTATTGAGTTTCTGCAGGACATGGATACTATTATTCTCTCTCTGAAATCCTTTACCCCTGTCTCGTTTTTCAGTTCTTCCAGCATAAATCTAAAAGTATTCTCTATACTCGTCCGAAAATCAAATACAGGAACTCCCCTCACAAGAACCTCGTCATCTCCGAAATCCTCTATCTCAAATCCGAATTCACCGAAAATTTCAAGATTATCAAAAACTATATTTTTCTCCTCATAACTCAGCTGCAGCTTGAGAGGAACCAAGAGATTCTGCATGGCCACCTCTCTTGAAAAGTGCTTTTTCTTCAAGGTTTCGTACAGTACCCTTTCCTGCACTATATGCTGATCATAAATCTCTAAGGTCTCGTTTCTTTCTACCAGAATATAAGAGTTCATAAACTGCCCTATTACTCTGAACATCTCCTTTGTTTCAGGAGATTTATCCAAAGCTTCAGATTTCCCCTCTGGAATATTACTTTTATGATAGACCATTTCCTCTTCTTTAACAAGGTTATGAACTGTTTTTTTTTCTTCCATAGAGACTGATTCTTTTTGAGGAGGAATATTCCTCTCCCCCGGGAGTCTCATCTCCTCAGTTTTTATTACCTCTTCTCTGAAATTTAAAGAGTCCTTTTGGTAATTTTCCTTTTTCGGATGATCTTTCTCTTCTGCTTTTTCAGGAGTGGAAACTCTTTTATCTATTATCCCCTTAAAATCATCTAAATCCAAAAGGTTTTCCACATCTTTTTTTCTCTCGTGAAAAGTCATCTCTGGAGAAACTATATCTTCGTCTTTTCCTATGGCTTTTTCTATCTCAGAAAATACCCGGTTATACACAAGAGAGCCTTCTGAAAATTTGACGATTTTTTTAGAGGGATGGACATTCACATCTATCTCTTTAGGGTCTATTTCCAGAAATATTATAGCAAAGGGATATTTTCCCTTTGTAAGCTTGGTATAATAGCCGTCCATGATGGCTTTTTCCAGTATCTGAGACTTTACATATCGTCCGTTCACATAGGTATGTATATGATCTTTAGATGATCTGCTTATCTCCATGTTTCCCAAAAATCCCATGGGAAACTCTTTCAGATTTTTCAGGACGTTTCTTCCGAAGAGCTCTAAGATAGTATTTTGTATACCCTTGCCGCTGGTCTTCAAAAGCTCTCTTCCCTCTATCTCCAGTGATAAGCCCACATTTGGATTTGCAAGGGATTCCTTCAGCACAGTTTCCTTTATTTTGGAGTATTCTGTACTTTTTTTCCGCAGGAATTTCAGCCTTGCAGGGGTGTTGTAAAAAAGGTCTTTTATCTCTATCTCTGTCCCATGATTGACAGATACCGGAGAAAACTTGGTGACCTTCCCTGCCAGTGCTTTTATCTCACTCCCCAGATCGTCTGACTCTTTTTTAGAGCTTATTCTTATCTTTGATACTGAGGCTATCGAGGCCAGTGCCTCGCCTCTAAACCCGTAGGTATAGAGGTTGAAAATATCCTCTTTATTAAAAATTTTACTGGTGGCATGCCTCTCTATACAGAGCAGCAGATCCTCTTTTGACATTCCCGTACCGTTATCAGATACTGTCACATCACGTCCGCTGTTTTTCACCTGGACTCTTATATTTGTACTCCCTGCATCCAGAGAATTTTCCAGAATCTCTTTTATCATACTGGCTGGATTTTCCACTACTTCACCGGCAGCTATTATATTGGAGACGGATTCGTCCAAAATTTTGATAACTCCCATGGATTCCCTCCCTTTGAAAAAACAGTTAAATTAAAAAGGCAACTTCTCTGTTGCCTGCAGACACCAGTCTATTTTTTTCCAAAACTGATTATAGCAGATTTAAAAATAATTTTCTATAAATTTTTGATTAAATTTCTTACCTGCCCGGCATTATAATTATTGACCTCTACAGGTGTTTTACGCCCCGGGAATAAGATTTTAATTCTGTAAAATTTTATAAATAACCCTCTGAAAAATTAACACTCTCACCTTTTTCTTCTATTATACTTCATTAATCCCCTAAATCAAGTTGCTCTTTTTTTCAATTTTTGTAATAATAGCATTAGAAAATCAAACTGCCGAGGGGTGAAACATTTGAAAAGAATAATTTTTTTACTATTTTTAGCTATACATTCTCTCATAATTTTTGGGACTGATCAGACCGGCATAACCGACTACAAGCTCTTTGCCTCGGGAAAAGCATTTCTTTCCCAAAAAAATTACAAAGACGCCATCACCGACTTTGAGCTTCTGTCAGAAAAGTACCCCGAATCCCTTCTCTTCAAAAGCAACTATGCCAATTATTATATAGGAATGACCTATTATAATCTAAAAGATTATAATAATGCCAGAAACTTCCTGGAAAGAGCCATATATACACCAAAGGACTTCAAGACAGGGGACCCCTATTTCAGAAAACAAAAGAAACATCTCTTTGAATATGAAAGAAACTATTATCTAGGGAAAATATACTTGGAGCAGGGACTTACAGAGGAAGCCCTGAAACACTTCAGATTCCTCATAAAAAACTACTATTCAAATGAACTGGAGACCTATGAAAAACTGGCTCTGAAGGAGCTCGGAAAACACGAAGCCTATTACGAAATACTCTATATGATAAAATATGAAAATGCTCTTTCGATTCTTTTATCACTGAAAAATGAGGATATCCTCGATGTAGGGGATTTTTTCCTATCAAAAGGATCCTACGAATCTGCTGAAAAAGCATACTCAGAATACCTCTCTCTTGAAAAAAAGGATGTTCAGCAGGCAAAATTATCACTGCTGGAAACCCTCAAAAGAGCAAAAAAATATGAGGTACTCTTGAGCAAAGCTTCGGAGTTCATTGGTTCTTCCTCCTCTGAAAACAGTGACTTCTACCACTATCTGGCCACTGCCCAGCTCCAGACGGGAAAAAGAGCAGAGGCAGAGGAATCATTTTCAAAGATAAAAACCGGAAAATACAAGGAGGCCGCCTCTGTAAGCATAGCCCGTCTCCGGTCTTCAAAAGGGGAGTATGACAGTGCTGTTTCAATACTGAAAAACAGCAAAGACCCATCTGCCCACGACCTTCTCATGGAGACGTATATAAAAGCAGATATGCCTGAGGAGTTTAAAAAAGCCTCTGTAGACTATATAAAAAAATATCCATACAGTGACCAGGCGGCGTATTACAGATTTCTTCTCTATAAAGAAAGTAAAAATCCAAATTATCTCAACTGGATAATGAAGTACAACATAAATACTTACTACTATGAAATAGCCTACTCCATCATGGAAAGTATGAGGGATCTCCAGGAGTATCCTCTCAATTACAAATCCAGTATCTACAGAGATAATGTAAAAAGGCTTGAATCTCTGGCTGAACTGGGAGACGGCGAGATACTGAAGATAGAGTTTGAGAATCTGGACTTTGCTGAGAAAGACAAGATTTTCAAAGAATACCTTATGAGCAACATTTATGAAAAGGGAGGATTTTACCTCAATGCAGTATTAAACTCCAGAAAATATCAGGGTGATTTTTCAAAATATTCAAATCTCATACC
>NZ_JBFHGC010000060.1:0-8081 GCF_041583315.1 Ilyobacter sp.
ATCACTGCTATTACAATGATAAGTGCAGACCCTACATGCCAAAACTCTCCAAGAGCTATTGCAAATTGTTTGTTCATAATGATAAAACCTCCCTTAATAACATATGCTTAAAAGCGCTTTTATGCATGTTTGAATGATACTATTTTATCTTTTAATTTTCAATCATTAAATTATACCTTATCATTTATCTTCTAATGCATGTTTAAAAATTCTTTTTTGTATTATGCAACTGAATGAATTTGTCGATTATGTTACTTCCTGCCTTTATTGCCCCTTAGCCAGTTTGGACTCTTGCGCGAATTAATATATAATATATTTAAATCAATATTAAGGAGCAAAGAGATGACTAGAAGAAGATACTCTATGGAAGAAAAAGAAAGAATATTAGAAGAAGTTAAACTAGCTAAGAATAGAAGAGCCGTGGCAGCTAAGTATAATCTGGCTGAAAGTACCATCAGAGGGTGGGAAAAAAAGCTTTCTCAGAAAGAATCGGGTCAACATAAGGATTTAAGTAAAATTAATAAAACCCTTGAGGCTGAAAATAAAGCACTGAAAGAAATTTCTGCTGAAAAAGATCTTGAAATTAAAATTTTGAAGGATATGTTAAAAAAGATGTAACCACTATTTTTAAGTATCAAGTAGCAAAATATTGTATTGATGTAGGGAATAAACCTTCCTTAGTCCTGAGGATAGTGGGGTTACCTAAGTCTACTTACTACTATTACAAAGATAAACAGAAAGAATATAAAATAGTAAAACCTAAAAGAGCAGGCGCGAAGCCTAAAGGATATAGCTTTAATTTTAAAAATGAAAAAGTTTCAGATGATAAAATCAAAGAACTTTTAAAAAGTTATGATGAAACCAGAGAATGTGCATATGGATATCGAAAGAGAGCTCATGCAGTTAAAAGAGATTGGGGAATAATCCTTAATCATAAGAAGTCTTATCGGTTATGTAAAGAATTAAAGCTTCTCCGAAAATATCGACCTCAACCAAAAGAAAAAAAGGTTTTAGCTACAAATAAAAAGGTCCAATCATCAAATAAATTATGGGAAATAGATGTGAAATATGGATATATCCATGGAATCGGAAGGGTATTTTATGTTTGTGAAATTATCGATGTTTTTGATAGAAGTATAATTGATTACCATATTGGATTCTCCTGTACTGCAGAAGATGTTTGCAACTCTTTAATTAGAGCTGTGAACAGGAGATTAGAAATCATACCTGAGGATCTCTATATTAGAAGTGACAACGGGTCCCAATTTACCAGCAAATTGTTTTCAGAAACTTGCAGAGCTCTAGGAATAAATCATGAGAGAATCCCCAATGCTACTCCTAATAAGAATGCTCATATAGAGTCATTTCATAGTATTTTAGAGCGGGAAGTTTTTGGTTACAAGTATTTTGAAAGTTTTAAAGAAGCCTATGAAGAGATGCAGGAATTTATAGATTTCTATAATAGAAAAAGAATTCATGGAAGTTTAAAATATATGACTCCACAGGAATTCTATGAAAAATACAAAGGAAAAGAATCAGAGGAATTTAAAGTAGCAGCGTAAAACGCGCAAAATAAAGAAATAAGTCCAAGAATTAGGGGGTCAAACCGCTACATGGAAGACGAGCTAAAGGATTAAAAAGTTTTTTTACAAAATTTATCAAAACTAAAAAAAAGGTATATTTTATCCTTAGAGTATTTATATTTTATTATTTTTTGAAGATGCAATTAAAAAATTAACGCAAGTATTTAAGGTCAAGTGCGAAACATCAGTTATATGAGCTTTAGTATCCAATAATACTGTAATTTTAGTAACCATTTTGGAATGCCTTTTTTTAGAAATCAAAAAAGGTCCAAGTGCAAATATTACACTTAGACCTTGGTTATAATGGAATACAGAGAATGCGTTTATATCTTGTATAAAAAAAATTAAAAATAAAGTTGACTTTGGTAAAAGAAAGGTATATGATTATAAAGTAATGTAAAATAAAAATAGCTATCTTTTAATAAAAATATTAAATCTGGTTATTTATTTAGTTGAAAATTTTCAACAGTACATAATTATAAAGTTGCAGAAAAAGGAATTCAGAATGCCAGAACAGAATATTTTAATTTAAAGAAGCATCAGAGATTATTTTTTTAATCAAATATATGATTATTTAATCATATAGGAAGGGGAATGAAAGATGAAATCAATAATGAGGAAAACTAGAGTTGTATTAAGTGCATTAGGTGGATTAATTTTTATCATTAGCATTTTACTAGTCAGAAATTTTGAAGGTGTAGATACTCATAAAAATTATGCAAAAATAGCGTCAAGTTGGTCCAGTATGGGAAAAGAACTAAATCATAATAATTATGCAAAAGTAGCAGCAAACTGGACCGGAAATGAAAGAGAGCTAAATCATAACAGTTATGTAAAAATAGCAGCAAATTGGACCTCTAAAGGAGAAAAAATAACTAATAACAGTTATGCAGAAATAGCATCGAACTGGATCCATATTTAGAAATGTTAAATTTTGTAAGATGAAGAATATAAAATAAACTATTAAAATTGATTTGGAGGAAATAACTATGAAAAAAATGCAGATTTTTGAAAGTGCTATGTGTTGTTCTACCGGGATATGTGGAGCTAGTATAGATTCAGAATTACTTAGGATATCTACTGTTTTATCTACGTTAAAAAAAAATGGAGTTGAAATTAATCGTTTTAATTTGTCAAGTTCACCACAGGAGTTTGTTGATAACAAAATTGTAAACGAGTTTATAAATAACACCGGTGTAGATAATTTACCGATCACACTTTTAAATGATGAAATTGTCATAAGTGGGCGATATCCAAGCAATGAGGAGTTAGTAAAACTATTAGAGATAAAATCAGATTTATTGGAGCAGGAACAAAAAAAATCTGGAAATTGTTGTTGTTCCAATGGAAATTGCTAATAAACTTATCACATTTGAAGGTAGAGAGGATGAATTATTATGAATATATTTAACCCGACAGATATCTCGCTTACGAAATATTTGTTTTATACAGGAAAGGGCGGTGTAGGTAAAACTTCTACAGCTTGTGCAACTGCTGTAACTCTTGCGGATAACGGAAAAAAAGTATTATTAATAAGTACTGATCCTGCTTCAAATTTACAGGATGTATTTGGGACTGAACTTACAAACAAAGGAACTCCAATAGAAGGCATACCAAATCTTAAAGTAGCAAATCTTGATCCTATTCAAGCTGCAGCTGAGTATCGAGAAAGTGTTATCGCTGTATACAGAGGTAAACTTCCTGATGCGGTCCTTAAAAATATGGAGGAGCAGTTGTCAGGCTCGTGTACTGTAGAAATTGCAGCATTCAATGAATTTGCATACTATATTACAGATGAAAAATCACAAATGGAATACGACTATATAATTTTCGACACAGCCCCTACTGGACATACATTAAGGATGTTACAGTTACCATCTGCTTGGACTAACTTTATAGGTGGAAATGCACAAGGTGCATCTTGCTTGGGACAGCTTTCGGGGCTTGAGAGCAAAAGAGAAATGTACAAGAAAGCCATGGAAACTTTATCTGACGACAAATTAACAACACTTATTCTCGTGGCACGTCCTGAGCATTTTCCTTTGAAAGAAGCTGAAAGAGCGTCTAAAGAACTTCGTGAGATTGGTGTAAATAACCAAATATTAATTATAAACGGTATACTTTCAACTTATGATGATAATGTTTCCAAAGGCCTATATGATAAACAGCAAAACAGTCTTTTGGATTTTTCTGAAAGTTTGCAGGAGCTTACAACTTATAAAATTCCTCTCAGGGCGTATAACATTGTTGGATTAAAGAATATTAGATCGTTTTTATCTGCGGATGATTTCATTGTTTATGAGGAAAAGCTAAGTGTCAGCAATATCCCTAACTTGAATAAAATAATTGATAATTTATATTCTTCTGGTAAAAAAGTTATTTTCACTATGGGGAAAGGCGGAGTAGGAAAAACAACTATTGCCGCTGCAGTTGCGTTAGGACTTTCAGAAAAAGGTGCCAAGGTGCATCTTGCTACGACAGACCCTGCAGCACACCTTAAGTTTGTTATCCAGGAAAAAGAAGGCATTACTTTAAGCTACATCAATGAAAAAGAGGAACTTGAAAGATATAAGTCTGAAGTGTTAGCCATAGCCAAAGAGACAATGTCAAAAGAAGATATTTTGTACATAGAAGAGGATTTGAAATCCCCCTGCACGCAAGAAATTGCTGTATTCAGAGCCTTTGCAAATGTAGTAGAAAAATCTGAAAATGAAATTGTTGTTATCGATACTGCACCAACTGGACATACATTATTACTCCTTGACTCCACGCAAAGTTATCATAAAGAAATTGAACGTTCCCAAGGAGATGTTCCAGAATCTGTAAAAAAACTTCTTCCAAGACTTCGTAATGATAAGGAAACTGAAGTTCTGATTATTACTCTTGCAGAAGCGACACCTGTTTATGAAGCTATGCGTTTAGAAGAAGATTTGAAACGTGCTGGGATACATAATGAATGGTGGATAATTAATTCTTCACTTTTTACCACCAATACAACAAATAAAACTCTGAAAGCAAAAGCAAGCAATGAAGTTCAGTGGATTAATAAAATAGAATCACATTCTAAAGGGAATTTTGCAGTTATATCTTGGAGTCCCTATGATGTTAAAGGTGACAAAATCTTAGATTTAATTGGGAAATAATTATAAAAGAATTCATATGATAACTATACTGGTCTCCGTATGGAGACCTTTTTCTATGTTGCAACTAGTAATAAATATAAGAAAACTATTTGACCTATTACAGCATCTCCAGAGCAGAGATCTATTTGATAAAATTATTAAAAATTGTTTGACTATTCTGAAAAAAAAAGGTAATATGATTTAATAGTCATATAACGGAGGAGGAAGATCTTTGGAGATAATGGATATATTGAAATTAATTTCAGACATCAACAGAATGAGAATATTAAATATACTGCATAATAAGAATAAAACCTGTGTTTGTGTTCTAGAAGACATATTGGGACTGAACCAATCAAATCTTTCAAGACATCTTAATAAATTAAAGAAAGCAGGAGTAATTATAGGAAAAAAAAGGTCTCAGTGGGTCGATTATGAAATATCTGAAGAGTTCCTTGAAGAAAATCACTTTGTAAAGGAAATTTTAGAGACAAGACTTACTGGGAAAATATTTTTAGAGGATCTGAAAAATACTGAATGTACTGAATGCTGATGTATATGTTTTTAATGAGTGTATTATCCAATATATAGTTTTACAGCCATATTTTCATTGTAGTTATATTTTTTTATAAACAAATATGATTATTTATTCATACAAGGAGGAGAAAGATGCAAAAGGAAACAGGAATTAATTTTTTTGAAAAATACCTTACTGTTTGGGTAATCTTGTGCATGATAGGAGGTATAGCAATAGGGAAATATATTCCACAGTTCCCAATCGCCTTGGGTAAATTGGAATATGCTAACATCTCTATGCCCATAGCAATACTGATATGGCTGATTATCTATCCTATGATGCTGAAGATTGATTTTAAAAGTATAGTTGATGCTACTAAAAACTTGAAGGGTCTAACTATAACCACTAGTATAAACTGGTTAATTAAACCCTTTACAATGTATGCCCTTGCGGTATTGTTTTTAAAGGGAATATTCAGCGGGCTTATTCCTGCAGAGCTTGCAGACGAATATGTTACTGGAGCTGTTCTACTAGGTGCAGCACCTTGTACAGCGATGGTATTTGTATGGAGTAAACTGACTAAAGGTGATACTGCTTATACTCTGGTACAGGTAGCAGTAAATGACCTGATACTGCTGGTAGCATTTGTTCCTATTGTAGGATTTTTACTGGGCGTTTCCAATGTTACAGTACCTTATGCAACTCTGCTTTTATCCGTAGTTTTATTTGTGGTAACTCCTCTGATTGCAGCATGGGCTACAAGAAAATACGTAGTTGCTAGCAAAGGACTAGATTACTTGGAAGACACATTTGTAAAAAAATTCGATAAAAGTACTATGATAGGATTGCTGTTGACACTTATTATTATATTTTCATTCCAAGGTGATAAGCTACTTACCAACCCTATGGATATTGCTCTAATTGCAGTACCGCTTACTATCCAGACGTTCCTTATATTTTTCATAGCATATATTTGGGCTAAAAAATGGGGGATGCCCCATGAGATAGCTTCTCCGGGAGCTATGATAGGAGCTAGTAACTTTTTTGAACTGGCAGTGGCAGTGGCCATAGCACTATTTGGTATCAACTCGGGAGTTACCCTGGCAACTGTAGTAGGACTTTTGGTAGAAGTACCGGTTATGTTAGTTCTGGTTAAAATCTCAAATTCTACAAGAAAAAGTTTTGAAGTAAAAGAAGTTATTGCAGAAAGGTCTGTATAAAGGGGGAACAATGAAGATTGTAATAATTGGATCTGTAGCAGCAGGAACATCTGTAGCAGCAAAAGCCAGAAGAAATAATGAGGAATGTGAAATAACAGTATACGAAAGAGACAGTGACATTAGTTATTCGGGATGCGGACTTCCTTATTATATTGGAGATGAGACAATAGAAAGAGATGTTCTTACCCCAAGAAACGATAAATGGTTTGAGAAAAGATTTAATATGAGTTTAAAAACAGGTCATGAAGTGTTATCTGTAGATAAAGATAAAAAAACACTTATTGTAAAAGACCTTGCAACAGGAGAAGAGTTTGAGGACAGCTACGATAAGCTGGTAATAGCTACAGGTGCTTCTCCTATAACGCCGCCTATAGAGGGGATTGGAAGAGAAAATGTGTTTTTTCTTAGAAATGTCAAATCGGCAGATAATATAGTTAGTTTTATTGCCGCTAATTCTCCTAAAAAAGCAGTTATTGTAGGAGCGGGATATATCGGCTTAGAGCTTCTGGAGAACCTGGAAAACCTGGGAATAGAAGTAACCGTAATAGAAAGAGAAGACAGAGCTATGTCAAAGATGGATAAAGACATGGCAGTGTATCTTGAGGAATACCTTTTGAAAAAGGGGGTAGATCTTCTTTTGGGAGAAGAGGTTGTCAAGATAGATGAAAAATCAGTGGAAACAGGAACCGGTAAAAAAATAGATGCTGATTTTGTAGTTGTCTGTACAGGAGTAAAGCCAAATTCTAAACTTGCAAGTGACATGGGAGTAGAAGTATATCCAAACGGAGCTGTAAAAGTAAATCATAAGTTAGAGACAAACATTGACAGTGTTTATGCTGTCGGGGATGTAGCTATGTCCTGGTCGATCATAAACGGGGAACCTATGTATGTTCCTCTTGGCTCTACAGCAAATAAGATGGGAAGAATCTGTGGAGATATTATTACAGGAGGAAATCTCAGATTTAAAGGTATTCTCGGCACTGGTATATTTAAGGTATTTGATATGGCAGTGGCATCTACAGGGATGACAGAGGAACAGGCATTAGAAAGAGGTTATGATGTGGAAGTTGTCCACAACATAAAGCCTAATCATACGGCATACTTTGAAACAAGCAGAGAGATGATAATAAAAGCTGTAGCAGACAGAAAAAGCGGAAAACTTCTAGGAGTTCAGATTTTAGGAGAAAATGGTGTAGACAAAAGAATGGATGTATTTGTAGCCCTTATGAGTACGGGAGCTACTATAGATGAATTCTTCCATATGGACTTTGCTTATGCACCACCTTTTTCCACTACGAAAGATCCTGTAATGTATACAGGAATGATACTTGATAACGCCATATATGGAAAAAATAAAATAATAACAGTAAAAGAGTTAGTGGATAACAGTCATGAGTATACAGTTATTGACGTAAGGGCCAGCAAGCAGTATGATGCAGCTCATATTCCAAGTGCAATTAATGTCCCTCTTGGAGAGCTGGGAACAAAGGCTCTGGACCTCGACAAAAACAAGAAATATGTAGTTCACTGTAACAAGGGTGTTACAGGAAATGCCGCTCAAAATGTAATGTTAAACCTAGGATTTGATTGCTACAATCTTTCAGGTGGTTATAAAAATTATGTAATTCAAACTAAAAAA
>NZ_JBFHGC010000061.1:0-7916 GCF_041583315.1 Ilyobacter sp.
GATAACATCAGTAGTGGTAAAAGCCCAGGATAAGGGAGCTCTTGACTATACTATTAAATCAAGAATTGAAGCTGCTGTTACGAGAGGACTGTAAAAGTTATCTTGTAAATGAGAGGTAAATTTTTTTGTGGAACAAGCAGTTTTTACATTCAATAAAATTTTGTGTTTAAATTGTAAATTATGATTTGAGAGGTGTTGAAATTGAAACTTAGAAGAAGTATGTTATTCATGCCTGGAAATAACCCTGGTATGCTTCAGACTGCTGTTGATTTTGGAGCAGACTCAATAATTCTTGATTTGGAAGACGCAGTAGCTCTTACTGAAAAAGATGCAGCAAGGATATTGGTAAGAGAGGCTCTTAAGGTTAATGACTATTCATCTGTAGAAGTAGTTGTTAGAATAAATCCTCTTTCTACTCCTTTTGCAGACGAAGATATAGACGTAATAGCAAGACTGAACCCAGATGCGATACTACTTCCGAAGGCTGTTCCTGAGGACGTAAGAATTATGGATGAAAAACTCTCCAAGATAGAAGAGGAAGAGGGGCTAGAGAAAGGGAGTATAAAAATTCACTGCCTTGTAGAAACTACTTATGGAGTGGAAACAGTCTATGAAACGATAAAATCGAGCTCGAGAATACAAGCTATACTTTTGGGGGGAGAAGACCTAGCTGCAGACCTTGCAGTAAAGAGAACCAAAAGTTCAGAAGAGATATTCTATGCCAGAACTAAAGTGGTAAATGCTTGTAAGGCATTGAAGATAGATGCTATAGATACTCCATTTACAGATACAAATGATTATGATGGGTTAAGAGCAGATACAGAAAAAGTGAAGGGGCTTGGTTTCAGTGGTAAACTGGCTATAAATCCAAGACAGATAGATACTATTCATGAAGTGTATTCTCCGAGTGAAGCAGATATAAATTATGCACTTAGAGTTATGTATGCACAGGATGAAGCAGAAAAAGAGGGATTAGGAGTATTCTCTTTGGACGGTAAAATGGTCGATCTGCCTGTAATAAACAGAGCTAAGCAGACTCTTGACGTAGCAAGACTTATAGGTCTTATAAAGTAATTAATAGGACATAATTATATATATGTGAGGTGCTTTAATATGAAAAATATTTTGGGAAGAGATATTCCCGATTATATAGAGGGGTATGGCGAGGTAAAACATTACAATGGTTACCTAGCCGCTAAGGGCGAAAAATCCAAAAGAGCTTTTAAATTTAAAAATGTACTGCCAGGTGACGAAAAGCTGTATAGAGGGCTAGAAACTCTCATGGACAAGCTTCCCCTTAAAGATGGAATGGTTATATCATTTCATCACCACTTGAGAAACGGAGACTATGTCCTGAGCATGGTGATGGAAGAAATCGCAAAGAGAGGATATAAAGATATAACAATCGCAGCGAGCTCTATATTTCCGTGTCATAAAGATATCGTAAAATATATAGAGAATGGAGTGGTGACTCAAATATATGCCGCCTACATCTCTGGACCTGTGGCAGATGCAATATCAGCTGGAAAGCTAGCTAAACCTGCTGTAATGCTCACACATGGTGGAAGAGCCAGAATTATGGAATCTGGCGACCTGAATGTTGATTTTGCTTTCATAGCAGCCCCGACTTCAGATGAATATGGAAATATAAACGGAGTAGACGGGAAATCTGCCTGCGGAGCTCTGGGATATGCTCATTCAGACGCTCAGTGTGCTGACATTACAGTAGCAATAACAGATAACCTTGTAGAGTATCCAAACCCTATATTTGAAATAGACCAGACACTTATAGACTACGTCGTAGTTGTGGATGCGATCGGAGATCCTAACGGAATTGTATCTGGAACCACTCAGATCACAAAAAACCCAATAGGACTTAAAATAGCCTCCCTTACTTCAAAATTTATAAAAGATTCAGGGTATTTTAAAAACGGCATGAGTTTTCAGACTGGTGCAGGGGGAATCTCACTGGCTGTAGCTGCTGAAGTAAGAGAACAGATGAAAAAAGATGAAATATGCGGTAGTTTTGCTTCTGGTGGAATCACCGGTTATATAGTTGATATGTACAAGGACGGACTTTTCAAATCACTTTTTGATGTCCAGTGTTTTGACCTTGAGGCGATAAAGTCTGCCAAGGAAAATCCAGATCATATAACTATGTCTGCCTCAATGTACGCAAACGCTGATAATAAAGGTGCAGTTGTAAATAAACTAGATATTGTTATATTAGGGGCTACAGAGATGGACACTAATTTCAATGTGAATGTAACGACAACTTCAGACGGTAAAATCATGGGAGGTTCTGGAGGTCATAGTGACACTTCTGCAGGATCTCAACTGTCTATTATAGTTTCTCAGCTTGTAAATTCAAGGATTTCTGTAATAAAGGACAAAGTTACCACAGTGACAACTCCTGGGGAAACTGTAGATGTCCTTGTAACAGAAAAGGGTATAGCTATAAACCCAAAAAGAACAGACCTGATTGAAAGGTTTAAAGATTCTAAGCTTCCAATTAAAACAATAGAAGAGCTGCAAGAGATTGCTGAATCCATGACTGGAAAGCCGAAAGATATAGAATTCGGAGATAAAATAGTGGCAGTGGTAGAGTATAGAGATGGTACAATAGTGGACGTAATAAAAGAGATGAAATAATAAAAGAATCCGGCTTGGTTTTTAAGCCGGATTCTTTTATTATCAATATGAAATTTTAATTATAACATTTCTAGTTTTTCCAACTCATTAGACAGGTCTTCGGGTTTTTTTAAGACAATTCCCTTTATACCAAAGTATGTTGCATTTGCTATATTGTGTTTTGAATCGTCGATGAGTAGCGTTTCTTTTGGGATAAGCTGATATTTTTTTAAAAAATAATTGTACATCTCTTTTTCAGATTTTAACATGTTTATTTCAGAAGAGATTACTTTTCCGTAAATTTGCTGAAGCATGGGTATTTCAGAAAGATATTCGTTTAAAAGATCCTCGTGAAAGTCGGCTAAAAGAAATATTTTGTATCCGTTATCATCCAATTTTTCTAAAATCCTAATATTTTCTTCTATAGGAGTAATAAAAGTTTTTCTTTCATTTAATATTTTTTTTGCTTCTTCATAGGAAATTGAAGACTTGGAAGCAATTCTTTTTGCAGCTTCATCAGAATTTATTAATCCTCTGCTGAGGTCCTCCCACTCTTTATCTCTAAAAACTTCTTTGTATATTAAATCTCTTTTATCGGAGCTGAATTCCTTTTCTAAATAGTGTTTTGGTGTGAATCTGAAAAGTACCTGTCCTAAATCAAAAACCACATTTCTTATCATTGTATAACCTCCCTATTTTTTCAGGATTGGTACAAAAGTCGATCAAAGATGTATTTTTCATTGAAAATTCCTTTTCTTAATTTTACAATATATATCACTAAATTCAAACAAAAATCCTATATTTTTTTAAATTTGAAAAAATATAAAACTGAAATAAATACAAAAAATTATACAAATTAAATTTTTATTTTAACTGTTTTTAATAATAAAAATGGAATTTTTATGAAAAATGTAGTAATTTATATATTGTAAGGAACGAAAAATTAGTGAAAAGGGAGGGGTTTTTAATGAATTTAAGAGATGCTGTTGATTTTTTAAATAGCATAATTTGGAGTAAAGCACTCGTATATCTTTGCTTGGGTATAGGGATATACTTCTCCATAGTCACAAGATTTTTGCAGGTAAGGCACATAAAAGAGATGGTAAAACTATTGTTTAAAGGTGGATCCTCGGAAAAAGGGATATCATCATTTCAGGCATTGGCCATATCTATTTCAGGTAGGGTAGGAACAGGTAATATTGCAGGAGTCGCTACAGCTATTGCCTTAGGAGGACCCGGGGCTTTGTTCTGGATGTGGGCAATCGCCTTTTTAGGAGCCTCGTCTGCATTTGTAGAGTCTGCTCTGGGGCAGATCTATAAGGTGGAAAAGGACGGAGAGTATAGAGGTGGACCTTCTTACTATATAGAAAAAGGTTTGGGGATAAAATGGTATGCAGTCCTGTTTTCTATAGCTACTATAATCGGAGCAGGGGTATTTCTTCCGGGAGTACAATCTAACAGTATCGCTTCAGGATTTGAAGGAGCTTTTGGAATATCTTCTACTGTAAGCGGAATTTTTATAGTAGCCCTTTTAGCCATTATCGTATTTGGTGGAGTAAAAAGAATAGGTAAAGTTGCTGAAATAGTAGTTCCTTTTATGGCCATAGCTTACATAATAATGGCTGTAATCATTCTAATAATGAATATAACAGAAATTCCCAGGGTATTTGTACTCATCATAACGTCAGCTTTTGGTACCAACCAGGTTTTTGGAGGGATACTGGGGATGGCAATATCATGGGGAGTAAAAAGGGGTATTTACTCAAATGAAGCCGGCCAAGGAACAGGACCACATGCAGCAGCAGCAGCAGAAGTATCACACCCTGCTCAACAAGGACTTGTACAGGCTTTTTCAGTATATATAGATACTCTATTTGTATGTTCTGCCACAGGCTTCATGATTTTGATTACAGGTAATTATAACACTTACAATCCAGCAGGAGGATTTATAAGAGAGAATCTTGCCGGTGTGGAAATAGGTCCGGCGTATACGATGGCGGCTGTAGACAGTGTATTTCCAGGGGTGGGGAATATATTTATAGCTGTAGCTTTATTCTTCTTTGCCTTTACAACAATAATGGCTTATTACTATATAGGTGAGACAAATGTGGCTTATATAGAAAAAGAAGGAGACACTAAGTATATAACAATATTCAGAGTGCTCTTCCTGGCGGCTACTTATTTTGGCGCAGTAAAAACTGCCAGTCTTGCCTGGGCTATAGGGGATATTGGAGTGGGGATGATGGCGTGGATAAATATTATAGCCATAATACTTCTCCGTAAGCCGGCCTTGATATGTCTCAAAGATTACGAAGATCAAATTGCTCAAGGGATAGAAAATCCTGAATTTCATCCGGAAAAACTAGGGATTGAAGGGGCTGATTTATGGGAAAGAAGAAATGCCAGAAAAGCTGCCTCTAAGAAATAAAAAAATATATGAAACTTTACATGCAGAGCGGTTAATTCCGCTCTTTTGTATTTCTGAAAATATGCAGCAGATACTATTAATAAATTTTTTTAAGTTTTTAGAACAGTTTTTTTTATTGACTTTTTAACGATTATTCAGTCTAATAGAGGAGAAAAGTTAGCGGAAGGATGTGGTAGTTTTTATGAAATTATTTTTTTATATATTTTTATTTCTTATAAATGTGAGTGTATTTTCACAGAATATTGCAGTAATGGATCCAAGGCTAGTATTGGATCAATACCAAAAGAGACTTGAGTTTGAAAATGACCTCAGAGAAAAAGAGAAAAATTATCAAAAGATTATTTTTGATGAAAGAATAAAAATTTTGGAAGAAGAGGGAGAACAGTTAAAAAAATATGGGAGTCTTTCTCAAGAAGAGAAGAGGAAGATCACATCAAAAAATGAAGAATTGGATGAAAAATATGATGAGATGGAAAACTCTTTAAAGGAACTTCATCTGGAATATCAGAATATTCTGAAAAGTGATATAACTATTGCAGCGGTTATAGTAGGTAAGGAAAAGGGGTATGACATTGTTATAAGCAAAGAGGTCTCTTTTTACGGAGGAGTAGACATTACACAGGATGTTATTGAATTTTTAAATTCCAGTGACAGAACATTACTTGAAGAGAGTCTGAAGAATGGCTCCAAAAATTTAGAACTTATAAGATAAGTGGGGAGAAAGTGGAATTTCTCTCCTCTTTATCTGTCATAAAAAAAGTCTGCTATTATATCTGTATTTTTCCTTTCTGAATAGGTCTTACTGTCTATCTTGTTGACCCACATTACGTGCGTGAGGGAGTTTGTAATAAAAACTTCATCAGCCTCTATAAACTCAGAAAAAGAGTAACGCCCCTCCTGAAATGGAATGTTTTTTTGTTTCAGCTTTTCGATGACCTTTCCCCTCATGATTCCAGGGAGGAGTCCGCACTTTATAGCGGGAGTCTTAACTACCCCGTCCTTTATGAAAAAAATATTACTTATTGCTCCTTCACATACTTCATCGCTGAAATTAAGATGCAGAGCTTCGTCAAATCCAGAAGACCTTGCATTTTTTAGAGAGATTAAGTTGTCAGTGTAGCAGGTGCTCTTTGTATAGGTGAGAGGAGAGGTTGGGTTCTTTCTTAAATCAGAGGTTTTCATGGAAAATCCTTTTTGATAATCCTCCTCAGTATAAGAAATTACTCTGCTGCTCATTAAAAGGTCATAAGCCGTTCCCCTTTTTAAAATTGTAAATCTCAAGGCGAAATTATTCAGTTTTGATCTTTCTATGTACTCCTCTATAATTAGTTTAAATTTCTCATAGGAGATTTTAAATGAAATGTCTAAAGAGGGACACCCCTTGTAAAGTCTTTCATAGTGGTCCGGGAGATACTCTGGTTTTTTAGCTGAAACAAAGATGGTTTCAAAGAGCCCGGTCCCGTAGAGCTCCCCTTCTGAGAAGGGAGTGTTGACATATTTTCCGTTTAAGTAATTCATACTATCCCCTCCACATAAGAGCCTCTTTCAAGGCCTTGCCTTTCAGAAGGCTTTCCTGATATTCGCTTTCAGGATCGGAATCCCAGACTATACCCCCGCCCACCTGGAAATACCCCTTGTTTTCCTTGCACAGAATGGTACGTATGACTATATTCAGATCGATACTGCCGTCAAAGGCAATATAACCTATGGATCCGGTATAAATATTTCTGGATGTAGGCTCTAATTCGTCTATTATTTCCATAGCCCTTATTTTTGGTGCTCCAGTTATGGAACCTCCGGGAAAGGTTGCTCTGAGGATGTCTGCAGTGGAAATATCTTTTTTTAGTTTTCCTGTTATGGTTGCCACCTGCTGAAACAGAGTGGCGTATTCCTCTATACTGAAAAGTTCGGTGACTTTTACGCTTCCAGTTTCTGAGATCTTGCCTATATCATTTCTCTCGAGGTCAACTATCATGAGGAGTTCAGACCTGTCTTTTTCACTGGTTTCAAGAGTTTTTCTGTTTTCTGCATCCTCTTCCGGAGTAGATCCCCTGGTGATTGTTCCTTTTATAGGACGGGTCTCTATCATGCCGTTTCTTACCTGGATAAATCTTTCAGGGGAATAGCAGACTATTTCTCCCTTGCCGAAATTCATATAGCTGGCAAAGGGAGCGGGATTTGTAGACCTGAGCCTCTCATAGAGGGTATAGGGGGACTTATTGAGCTCACACTGAAATCTCTGGGTGAAGTTGATCTGATAGATATCTCCTGAATAGATATAATCTTTCACTTTCTGTATGGATTCCAAATAGGAACTTTTATCCATGTTACTTTGAAATACAGGTTCTTTTTCATATGTTTTACTGACAGTTTCTTCGGTCTTTTTTTCTATTTTTGACTCTAATTTTTTTATTATTTTATCTGCATCTTCGTTGAATCCGTGGGCTATGAGATATTTTTTGTTTTCCAGGTGGTCCACAGCCAGGATACCGTCGTAAAAACCCAGAAAAAGGTCTGGGATATCGACATCATGTGTGACAGTTCTCGGAAGGGATTCTATATGATGGCAGAGATCATAGGCCAGATACCCTGCAGCCCCTCCTGTAAAAGGTATATGAGATTTTTCAGTTACCCTGTATTTATCGAGGTACTCCTGGAGTGCGTCAAAGGGATCGCCCTTTAGTATTTTCTTAGTGCTTTTTTTCAAAATTTCTGTAATTTTTTCTTTTGATTTTATCACAAGAAAGGGTTCTGACATCATGAAACTATATCTTCCCAATTTTCCAGGGTCTTTCTGACTCTCTAAAATAATCGGATATCTGTCTTCTTTGAATTTTTTAAAAAGATTTCCAGTATC
>NZ_JBFHGC010000062.1:0-7899 GCF_041583315.1 Ilyobacter sp.
CTGGTTACCTCTACCACCGTAATGATGAATATGCCCTATGTTGACCACGCCCTCGACCTCTATAAAGACAATCAGGGACTGGGGCTTGGTATACACTTCGTTCTGACGAGCTACCACCCCCTTACAGACTCCGAGGAGTTACTGGGAGATAACGGAGTCATGGACAAGGATTTTGACAGAATTTCCCTATGCTCAGATGAGGCTATAGAGGCTGAACTAAGAGCACAACTCACGGCACTACATAGCAAAGGATACAAAATAACCCATGCAGACAGCCACCACCATGTGCACAGGATACCAAAGGTGTTGAAGATTATGAGTAAAATCTGCAAGGAATACGGATTAGCCATGAGAACTGTTCCGGAACAAAGAATCAGCGCTGAATTTGATAAGGATATAAAAAGTACAGAAGAATTTGAAGTGGAGTTTTACGACAAGGAGGCCACATTTGAAAAGTTCAGAGACATAGTTTCCCAGGAAGGCATTTCAACTCTGGAGATCTGCACACACCCTGCTTTTATAGACCTACATTTGAAAAACTACAGTAATTATGTGGAACCAAGAATTATGGAACTGGATGTTTTGACATCTCAAAAAGCAAAAGATTTGATCACCGACAAAAATATAGAGATGATCAATTTCGGAGAACTCTAATTTTTCCCTACAAATAGAAAAGTCTGACCAAAATGTAAATACATTATCGGTCAGACTTTATTTTATTTTCCTATTTTCAATTCATTTTTAAGATATTCCATGAGTCCATCTTTTGTTTCTTCATGTTTTAATCCATATTCAATGTTGGCTTTTAGAAGCCCCAGTTTATCCCCTATATCATAACGCTTTCCATCAAAGTTATAGGCAGCCACCTTTTCTCCTGACTTCTGAAGCTTAAGAATTGCATCTGTCAACTGTATCTCCCCGCCTTTTCCCGGCTTGGCATTTTCCAGATGATCAAAGATTTTACCGTCAAGAAGATATCTCCCCAGACAGGCAAACCTAGATGGAGCATCCTCTACAAAAGGTTTCTCCACAAAATCTACTACCTCTACCGTCTTGTCATCCAGCCTTTTTCCGGGATCCACAATACCGTACTTAGACACGTCTTTCTTGGCTACTTCCTGTACCCCTATAATACTGCTTCCGTACTCTTCATATTTCTCTATCATCTGCTTGCTCACAGGATTCTCAGGATTGTACATTATGTCGTCTCCCAAGGCCACTACAAAAGGTTCATCCCCTATAAAAGGCTTGGCTTTCAGTACTGCGTGACCTAGTCCCAGTGGATGAGTCTGTCTCACATAAAATATGTTCACCATACTGGAAAGCTCTGCAACCCTTGCCAAAAGAGCATGCTTTTCCTGCTTCAAAAGAGTATCTTCAAGCTCATACGAGTAATCAAAATGATCCTCTATACAGTTTTTATTACGCCCTGTGACTATTATTATATCTTTTATCCCAGACTCCACCAGCTCTTCTACTATATACTGGAGAGAGGGTTTATCTACTATGGTCAGCATCTCCTTAGGCTGAGCCTTTGTTGCTGGAAGAAGCCTTGTTCCTAAACCTGCAGCAGGAATTACTGCCTTTGTCACCTTTATCATAAAACTAACCTCCTAAAAATCAAATCTGAAAAAATACCAGATCTTTATATTTCATTAGTTAAATTTTTTATTATTTTACCTTTGAACCGGTTTTTACAGCAGAATCTATCTCTACAAGTTTTACCTTCTTTTTCTCTTCAGTAGTAAGGAGCATCCCCTGAGAAAGTTCTCCCTTCAGCTTTACAGGGTTCAAGTTTAAGACAGCAAGAACTTTTTTCCCAACAAGTTCCTGATGATTCTTATAATACTTTGCGATCCCTGATACTATCTGTCTGATACCTTTTCCTGTATCAATTTTAAATTTCAGAAGCTTATCTGCTCCATCTATTGTGGAAACCTCTAGTATCTCTACAACTTTTATCTCTACATTATTAAAATCATCGATGGAGATAGGATTTTCAATCTCAAGCTTTTTCTCCACCTGGAGTTTCGGTTCTTCCTTCTGTACCTCTATTCTCGGGAAAATAGGCTCTGCCTCACCCAGTACGTGCCCCTCCTGGATAAGTCCCCAAGAGGATATTTCAGATACTTTAGCATTTTTTATATCCTCAGAGAAACCTAGCTGGTTCCATATTTTCTGAGCAGACTCCGGCATATAAGGATACACAAGTACTGCTATTTTATATAATGCCTCTACCAGGTTGTTCATAACCTCAGCAAGTCTTGCTTTTTTATCCTCATCTTTTGCAAGGGCCCAAGGCATAGTTTCATCTATGTATTTATTCATCCTGGATATAAATTTCCATGTTGCTTCAAGTGCCTTTGAAAACTCTACTTTATCCATGGATTTTTCCACTGACTCTAGTGTATCTTTCCAAAGCTCCTTGATCTGGTCGTCATATACTTCGTGACCTTCCCCATTTACTATTTGAGAATTAAAGTATTTTTTATACATACCAAGAGTTCTGTTAAGCAGATTTCCCAGGTCATTTGCAAGGTCAGCATTTATTCTGTTTACCATTGAAGTAGTGGAATAATCTCCGTCATTTCCAAAATGAACCTCTCTCATTAGAAAATATCTGAAAGGATCTCTCCCGTATCTCTCACTTTCTGCCTGTGGGTCTATTACATTACCCTTTGATTTTGACATTTTTTCTCCCTCTACAGTCCACCATCCGTGGGCTACGATTTTATCCGGGAGTTTCTCCTCTGCTGCTAAAAGCATACAAGGCCATATTATCGCATGGAATCTCAAAATATCCTTCCCCAGTAAATGCACGACTTCTCCGTCGCTCCAGAATTTTCCAAACATCTCAAGATTATTTTCATATCCTACAGCTGTAAGGTAATTTGTCAGAGCATCAAACCATACATAGGTAATATGTCCAGGTGCAAATTCAATAGGTATACCCCATTCAAATGTATTTCTGGAAATAGACAGATCCTGAAGTCCCTGTTTTATAAAAGAAATAACCTCATTTTTCCTAGAGTGCGGCAATATGAAGTTTGGATTCTTTTCTATGTGATCTAAAAGAGCATCCTGATATTTAGACATCTTAAAAAAGTAAGATTCCTCTTTTACAAGTCTTAGTTCTTTTCCGCAGTCTGGGCAGCCATTTTCCCCTACTATCTGATTTTCAGGAACATAGGTTTCACAAGAGACACAGTATTTCCCCTCATACTCACCTTTATATATATCACCTTTTTCATATACTTTTTTCAAAATTTTTGTAACTGCTTTTTTATGTCTCATCTGGGTAGTTCTTATGAAATCATCATGGGAAACATTGAGAAGACTCCACATATCTTCAAATCTAGGAGCCATTTTATCTGTCCATTCCTGTGGTGTAAACCCTTTTTCCCTTGCAGTCTCCTCCACCTTTTGACCGTGTTCGTCTGTTCCTGTAAGGAAAAACACATCATATCCCATTGTCTTTTTATATCTTGCAAGGACATCTGCTGCAATTGTAGTATAAGCACTCCCCACATGAGGGTCCCCGTTTACATAGTATATCGGTGTAGTTACATAAAAATTCTTACTCACAAAATTATCCCCTTTCCTAAATTAGGTTTTGATTTTATATAATTTGCTTCACTTAAATTTTACTTCATATTACTTTTTTTCAAATATTCCTCTGCCTCTTTATCTAGTCTGTGCAGTTCTTCTTCCAGAAAAACAGCATACTCTTCAAGGTCTGCTCCTTTTGGTATCTCTATAGGATCACCCTCTATACACACCATCTTGGAAAAAGGTTTCGGAAACTGAAATTTATCCCAGGCCTTTTCAAAGGTCCAGCAGCTGGAAAAAGCTCCTCCCACCGGAATCATTTTTTTACCAGATTTCTGTGCCAGGAAAAGCATTCCGGGCTTTACTTTATATATGGGTCCTTTTGGACCGTCTACAGGAGTCCCTGCACTATATCCACTCTTCACAAGATTGGCCAGTTTTATAAGGCTCCTCACTGCCTCTTTGTCTGACGATCCTCTTATTACCTGAAAGCCAAATTTCTCCAGGGTGACAGCTATAAGTTCTCCGTCATTGGAAGGACTTGCAAGCCCTGCCTTTTTCTCATAGTAATCAAGACAGACAGAGGTAATTATCAGCTTATTGTGCCAGAATCCGTAGACGTAATTGCTGTCAAGATCTATTTTAGGGCTTCTTTTCACTTGTATTTTCAAGGTTTTCAGTATAAATTTCAATAGAAAATACAGCATATTTCCGTATATTCTATATTTTCTCTTTTTTTTATCCATATTGGTATTTTCTCCTGAGTTTTTTAAAAAGTATACCACATCTTCCGGAACTCTTCAATTACTCTTATACATATATACTATAAGTTTTCATGATGAACAAATATCTGAAATTTCTCCATAAAAGTCCTTCTTATAGAAAAAAAGAGGGAATCCCCTCTTTTTAAACTTTCTTAGATAAGGCCAGGAATGTTTATTCCGCCAGTTACTTTAGCCATCTCTTTTTCAGCAAGCTCTTCAGCCTGTCTCATGGCTTCTTTTACTGCTGAAACAAGAAGATCTTCTAGCATCTCTTTGTCGTTATCCTCTACTGCCTCTTTCAAAATTTCGTCTGACAGATTTATCTCAAGGACCTCTTTCTGACCATTTACTTTTACAGTAACTGCTCCTCCACCTACAGAAGTCTCAAGCTCTTTTTCCTTTAATCCCTCTTGTACCACAAGCATCTGCTGCTGCATTGCCTGTGCCTGTCTCATTATATCCATTTGACCATTGTTTCCTTTAGCCTTTAATTTTCTAACCAACTTAAACGCCTCCTCTTACTATACTTATGCCTTAAGATTATATCATATGATAACCCTCTTGGCAACATACAAGATAGACTGTCGGTACAAAAAAACACCTCTTTTACAAGAGGTGTCCACGACTTATTTTATCTTATCTATATGTAAAAATTCTGATATTTCTTTTCTAGGGACAGGTCTTGATTCCACAGCAGGTTTACCTACAGGTATAATAGCAGCTATCTGGATATCTCCCTCTATACCAAGTATCTCAGATGCTTTTTTAGAATCATAGGCCCCTACTACTACACTTCCTAGACCTAGCTCATGAAGTTTTAACATCATGTTCTGACATGCCAGACCTAGATCAAACATTCCCCATGTTCCTCCGTCATTAAATGAAGTTTCTTTATAGAAACCTGATTTTTTTCTGTTGTAGCATGCCACTATTACAAGGGATGCATCTAAAGAACATGCCGACGCCGGGTTTTTAGGATAGCAGTTTTCCACAAGCTCCTTGATTTTTTCCTTGTCTCTTAAGGCCAGAAATTCAGGACACTGAGTATTAGCCCAAGAAGGTGCCCATCTTGCAGCTTCCATAGCTTCATTTAGTTCTGCATCTGTTACATAGTGATCAGTAAATTTCCTTACACTTCTTCTATCTTTTATTGCTTTGGTCAATTCCATTTATAAATACCTCCGATATAATAAAAATACGTTTTCGTACTTTTATTATATCGGATCTAATGATTTTTTACAAGATTTTTTTCATAGATTTAACTATTATGCCAGAATTTATCTGCAGTTTAAAGTTATACGTCTTGGAAATTTTTTCTCACTTTTGAAAGGTACTTTACCAAGATCTCTTTTTCATTTTCTTCAAAGCCATCGTAGGCTTTTTCCTGAAGAGTCTTTGATATTTTCAAAAATATTTTTCTGAATTCTATTCCTTTAGGACTAAGAGACACATTTATAACCCTTGCATCCAGTTCATCCTGTTTTCTCTCTACATACCCTAGTTTTTCCAGCTTTTTCACCATATCTGTGACACTGGATTTACGTCTCGCTATATATTTTGCTATCTCATTCATCGTCATCTGACCGTCATTATCATACAGGGCAGACAAAATTGTCCCGTGACTGGAATTCAGACCTTCCACTCCCAATTTTTTGAGCTCCTCGTTTATAAACTGGGCACTTTTCTCCCTTATATTTGCAACTAATCCTATAACTATATCCGTCCTTATTTTGACCACTTCCCTTCATTACATTCTCTAGGATATTTTACTTGGAAGAGCCTTCTTTGTCAAAGATAACTCAATATATTTTTGTCAGCCTAAGAGGGAAAGGTCAGCTCTTCAGGTATAAAAAAGTATGGAGGTGGTATATATTATGAAAACAATTACACTTGCCGGTGGGTGTTTCTGGGGTATAGAGGCATATTTCAAAAGAGTAAAAGGGGTAGTCCATACTGATGTAGGTTACTCTAACGGATCAAAAGAAAACCCGGACTACAAGGAGGTCTGCTCTGGAAAGACCGGCCATGCCGAGGTATGCAAGATAGATTATGATGAATCCGTTCTGTCACTTGATAAAATATTAGACCATTTTTTCAGGCTCATCGACCCTACAGTTTTAAACAGACAGGGAAATGATATCGGTACCCAGTACCGAACCGGGGTCTATTATTCTTCAGAAGAGGACCTTACTGAGATAAAAGAATTTGTAAAATCCATAGCTCACAAATACAGTTCAGAGATTGTGACAGAAATAGAACCTTTACACAATTTCTTTCCAGCAGAGGAATATCACCAGGAATACCTTGAAAAGAATCCATCAGGCTACTGTCACATAAACTTTTCTCTTCTGAAAGATGAAGAAAAACAGGATCCAGTATAAATACGAAAATGGTGTGTCTGAAAAGGCACACCATTTTTTAGTGTTTTAATTTGAAATAAATTTTGCAGCTTAAGTTATCTTAATTTAAAAAATATCTAAAAGAATAAAAATTTACTTAAATGACAAAAAGTGTCCTAAACAGGACAGAAGTATACTCCTAAAAATGGTATCTTTTTATCAGAATATGACTCAAAAGGTCTTTGTTACGAAATTTTTCTATAGAGGTGACTAAATTTGAGAAAAAAAATTCAAATAATTAGAAACAGTGTCCAACTTGCTTTTATCGGGCTGTTAATATCGGGATTATTTATGAAATTTAAGGCTGTATTTCCATTATTGCTTATTTTTTCATTGGTAGTGGGGAACTTCTTCTGTGGTTGGGTATGTCCATACGGAGCCCTTCAGGAATTTTTTGGTGCCATTGGGGACAGAATTTTCAGAAAAAAGTATAAGATGCCGCAAAATATTCAAAAATATCTGATGTTTTCAAGATATATCGTTATGGTGCTCTTAGTTGCAGGTATAGGGGTAGGTATCTATGAGACTATAAACGGCAACAAAACATTCACCTCTACTGTAAGTGATTTTTCTGGTGCAATCATTTCAGTATCATTGCTTATCATGGCTAGCTTTCTGATTGTTTCAACTGTATTTGAAAGACCCTTTTGTAATTATCTGTGCATAGAGGGAACCAAGTTCGGCATTGCAAGTTTGACTAGATTTTTTTCAGTCAAGAGAAATAAAAAAAGTTGTGTAAACTGCAAAAAATGCAATAAGGTATGTCCCATGAATATTGCTGTTTCAGATAAGGATAGCATCAGAAATCCCCAGTGCATAAACTGTTTTAAGTGTATAAGCAGCTGCCCGGTGAAAGATACACTGTCTTATGGGAAAATAGGGATGTTTCTCAGAAAAAACCGAAAGTAGAAAAATCTGCTAGTGAGATCTGCAGTTATTTTTCAAAATTCTATGGGAAAAATTGACAATAATTTTAAGGAGGGGATAGTAGTGAGAGACAACGGATTTAATAACACATTCGATCTAGATGTACCAAAAGTTAGTAAGAGAGCTCCATTAAAAGTGAGTGAAAAGGGAATTTTGAGAAACGACAAAGAATTTTTTTATACTTATACCAAAGACAATCTGGGAAAAGAACTGACAGATAATAATCCCTATGTAAAAATAGACGGAGAATTATTTGATCA
>NZ_JBFHGC010000063.1:0-7895 GCF_041583315.1 Ilyobacter sp.
AAGGTGATAGATCACTATGAGGATATGTCCCTCACAAGGGCGTTTCTCTATAGAGGACGCACTTCATTTCAGAAACTAGTTAATGTTATGGATTTCGAAGCAAACACATCAAAGCTTCAAATCATCGAAAAATCCATTTCTTTTATTGAATTACTTGAAGAACATATGGATTCCAGAATCGAGGTAAGATAATATGAGCGGATATAATTTTTCATACAACATTTACAAAAATTACATTGTTGATATTTTTGAATATGATCTTCCAAAAGGATATTATCTCAAAATAATCGAGCACTACGAGGATATGCCGCTAACGAGGGCTTTCCTCTACAGAGGACAAATTTATTTTCAAAGACTTGTTAATGTTATGGACTTTGAAGTAAATACACCAAAGCTTCAAATCATTGAAAAATCCATTTCCTTCATTGAACTGCTTGAAGAACGGATAAATTCTGGAATCGAGGTAAGATAATATGAGCGGATATAATTTTTCATATAACATTTACAAAAATTACATTGTTGATATCTTTGAATTTTATGAAGACACCAGTTTTACCAGAGCTTTTATTTATAAGAAAAATTACTTAGGTCGATACCTAGTAGAAATAAAAGATTTCCCCATGGGAACCGAAATAGATACTGTCCTGACAGAATCTGAAAAATTCATCACGGCTCTTGAAAAGCTCATTAACCAGTTAAAGACCAAGAAAGTTAAGCAAAAATCAACTGCTAAAATTATAGAAGAAGATATTAATAATCTGTAATTTTGAAAAACCCAATCTTCAACTAAAATACATATTGTCATAAATATAAAAGAGTGAGCATCTTAATAGATGTTCACTCTTTTGATATTATAAATCCAAACCTGTTGAAGAGACTTTGGCCGTATAAAAATCCTCCTACAAACTTTCTGCATTGATATATATTTTATCTACTTCTTCTTTAGGAATCAGACCGGAAATCATCTTGGACATAATTATTATTCCGAAAATGTCTATCACCAGCCTGCTAAAGGCAAATTTAGATCCTAGAGACGCCATTTCAAAGAGAAACATAGGTATCTTGGTGGTGGACCAGGCTCCTAAAAATACTATAATATTGCTGAATTTAACCCCTTTTTTCATAAATACTGCTGCCACAGGAAAGGCTCCGTATAGGGGTCCTGCTGCTGCAGATCCGATAAACAGAGCAAGGATAACTCCTTTAATTCCTGAATCCTCCCCCATATATTTAACCATAGTTTCTTTTGGAATCCAGTTATCCAAAAGTCCCAACAAGATAAACACAGGAGGGATTACCAGTGCCATCTCCTTCATAGAGTAAGCAGTGATCCCCACAGCTTTCGTTCCCATTTCATGATTCACAAAGAATAAAGCAGTCAAAATAATCAGTGTAATCATAAAAAATTTATACCTTTTAATAAGTTTCATTTTACCCCACCACTATTCCTATTATATAAGCCACAATAAATGAAAAAAAGAAGGCCATTAAATTTCTAAAAATTGCCAGCCGTTTACCAAAATATTTCACCTCGATAGGAAGGGTCACAAGACCTACCATCATAAGAGTGGAGATAAAAGCCGCAACCTGCATATAACCTGCTCCGTTTTCCAGCAATATAGAGGCTGTAGGAAAGGCCACAAAGCCCGGGATCAAAGTTACCGATCCTATTATTCCAGAAACTAATACTCCAATCCATCCTGACTGGTTACCTATAACCTTAGATATTGTTTCAGGATTAAACACTGCCAAAAGTACTCCCACAAGAACTATTACCCCTAAAAATTGAGGAAGTATATTCTCAAAAGACTTCAACGCTTTTTTTAAAGATTTTTTAGTCTTGTTTTTATCTTTAGAATATGAAATAGTCAGAAGAAGCAAAGTAACACCATATAAAGCTAAATTCAAAGATTTCACCGCCTTTGAGTTATATTAGATATATTCACAAACAATTATTTATTTCTCACCTTTATTTGATTTATAAGTCCGGCGATATTCCCTGCATGACATAGTTCGCCGCAGTAAACTCTAGGTTTCATAAGTATCCCCATTGTAATGGCTAAAATACTTGTAGCTACAAATCCCATATACATGGCCGGTCCCAACTGATATATATCCTTGGATTTTACAATTCCAGAAACCACTTTCACAGTCAAAAGCAATGTAAAGCTGTATCTGGTAACCTTGTTAGTTATAAATTTGGGTATTTTGAACCCCATACTGAACCTAGTCAAAATTTTCTGAAGACCTCCGCCTCTAGGGCAAAAATAAGCACAGTAAGGTTTCCCCTTACTGAATAGTGATAAAATTACCGCCATGGACATTGAAATAAGTCCTAGAATACCAAACCTTATATCAAAAATCGGCAGTATCCACATGAATAAAAATATTATCCAGGTGTAATTTTCATAAAAATTCTTTTTCTTTTTGGATGATTTAATCAATTGTTTTGAAAACATCCAGTCACCTCCATGATTTTCAAATAAATATTAGCTTATTAAAAAATAATTATATTATAATTTAATTATATAATACATTGCTTTTTTCTCAATGTCAATTTTTTTTAAGCTGCTATTCTAAAATTTTAAAAACCCATGTTTTGACTGGATATTTTAAATAAAACATCTATATTTTAGACTGATTTACTATGTTTTTCCCGGCAATTTTTCCAAATACCAGACATTCTGTGATTGCACAACTTCCCAGTCTGGAAGCTCCGTGGACTCCACCTGTGACTTCTCCTGCTGCATATAATCCCTCGATTACGTCTCCCTCTATACTTATTACCCGGGCATCAGCATCTATCCTTATTCCTCCCATGGTAAAATGAACCTTCGGCCAGAGTCTCATGGCATAGTAAGGTGCCTCACAAATCGGAGATGAATTTTCAATAAGAATCTTCCCAAAATCCTTGTCCACACCCTCTTTATAATTTTCATTAAACCTATTTATAGTTTCTTTTATCGCTTCTGCTGGTATTTCATAAAAATCCGCCACTTCTTCCAGGGTATCAAACTTTCTCACAACTTTTCTCTTTAAACCAGTATCTATGTTCCAACCAGCTTCTTTTACAGCTTTTGAATCAGCAATACCAATACACGGATGGCCAATAGAGAGCAGTTTGTCTGAAAGAGTTTTACGGTCTGAAAGCTCATTTACAAATCGTTTTCCAGTAGCAGAATCTACAATGATGCCATACTGAAATACTATATATTCTGAAAACATAGGTCCAACTCCATAACCTGCCTCATCAGGAGAAGCCCACGGTCCAAGCTGAATATGTGACAGCTGCACAGGCATAGCCCCTATTCTTATGGATTCTTTTATTGTTTCTGATGTGGCAAAAGGTTTATTGGTGGTACCTATCTTCTCTGTGAGCCTAGGATCCTGGGAAGACCTGAAATCAACATCAGCTCCGAATCCTCCTGTTGCCAAAACAACTCCTTTTTCAGCTTTTATATATCTGTCTTTACCTTTTTTAGGGTCCTTATAGTCATAATCTTCTCTGACAACGATACCACATACTCTTCCCTCTGAATTCATAATAAGATTTTTTAAATATGAGCTGAATCTGACCTCCATTCCCAGTTCATTTATCTTTTTCATCTGTTTTTTTATAATTGTAGCACCTGTGACATTCTTTGCAGTATAACAACGAGGAACAGAGTGCCCTCCGAATATATCTATTCTGTCCAGATATTCCACCCCCAGATAATCAACCGACCACTGGAATACATCATTTGCATTATCTACCAAAATTCTTACAAGTTCTGGATAGTTTATCCCCAGACCGGCCTTTAACATATCCCCATACATAATATCTGTAGAGTCATGAATACCGTACTTATTCTGAAGAGCTGTCCCAGGTGCAGCGATTCCACCGTCACTAATAATAGAGTTCCCTCCGGCTGCCTTCATTTTTTCAAGAATAACAACAGAAGCTCCGGAGTTATTTGCCTCTATTGCAGCTGTAAGTCCTGCAAAACCGCTTCCTACCACTACAACATCTGTTGTTTCGTCCCATTTATCAACTTCATTCTCAAATCCGATTATTTTTCCTCTCATATATACTCCTCCTATTTGCTGAGATATTTATTCATAACAAATCTTTATATATTCAGCATATACCCCACTAATAAAGATAACATTTATAAATTTTTTAAATTATATTCCAGAATATTATTGTAGTGCATTTTTTTAGATTCGTCCATAAAAACCAACTAATGCCCTGCCTTTGTCACAAACAACATTTATTCTAAAAAAATTTAATAATCATTTATAAGTAGTGGTGAGAAACGCTTTTAATTGCGATCTCCAATTATTATGCAGTAATTCTTTAGAGTTCAGATAACAACTTAAAATATTACTTTATAAATTGTAAAAGAATTTTAATAACTTCAGAATAACATTTTTACTTTTATAGATTGAGATACTTCTATAAGAAGTACACTTAAATTTGTATAAGAACAAAAATAATTATAAAACAACATATTATAAAGATGGTAAAGAAATTTTTCTCTCTGCAAAAGAGATTAAAATTATGAAATTTTTTATGGAAAATCCCAACATCATATTTACAAAAGACCAGCTCTACGAGAAAATCTGGAATGATGTTTTTATAGATAATAATTCTGTCAGAGTTTACATTCTCAATCTTAGAAAAAAAATTGAAGATGACCCACAAAAACCAAAATATCTTAAGACCGCATGGGGAATTGGATATAAATTTACAGTTTAAAAATAAAGTTTACATCTCTCAACAAAGAATTTTTTTTGTGAGTTTTGGCTCAGCCAAAATAGCTCACCTGATTCTTCTTTGGTGGGGGATTTTTTTTATTTCTAAATTTAATTTTATATTTATGTTGACAAAATAATAAAATAGGAGTAGACTTAAAGTGTGCATATGCACATACTAAAGTTAGGAGGAGGTTTTATGCCACGTTTTAGAAAGCAAAGATGCTGCCGGGTATTAGATGGGGATAGAACCTTTAAACCCACCGGAATTAAAATGAAAGAGTTAGAAATAGTAGATATTCATTTAGATGAGTTTGAAGCCATTCGTTTGTGTGATTTTGATGGAAAAAACCAGATAGAAGCCAGTGAAACAATGGGTATTTCAAGAGGTACTATCCAAAGGCTTCTCCAGTCAGGGAGAAAAAAAATAGTTGATGCATTGCTTAATAATAAAGCAATAAATATAAAAAATAATTATAAAAACATGGAGAATGAGGAGGATATTTAATTATGAGTTGCCAAAGCAGTAATCCAGATGAACAGGATATCAGAATCAAAAATAACATGGATAAAATCAAACATAAAATAGTAGTTATGAGTGGTAAGGGGGGAGTAGGAAAATCTACTATGTCCACAAACATAGCCTACGGTCTATCCCTCGCAGGAAAAAAAGTCGGTATTTTGGACGCAGATCTTCATGGTCCCAATATCCCTCTTATGCTGGGAGTGGAAGGAACAAAGCTTCCGTCTCTTGAAGAACCTTTGAAATTAAGTGATAATTTAAAGGTAGTTTCTCTAAGCTTTTATCTGGAAAACTCCAATGATCCCATCGTGTGGAGGGGCCCTGCAAAAATAGGTGCTATCAGACAGCTCTTAGGGGATGTAAACTGGGGAGAGCTTGATTATCTGGTAGTTGACCTACCGCCTGGTACAGGAGACGAGCCTCTTACAATTGCACAGACTTTAGGAAAAGTCGACGGAAGTATCATCGTTACTACTCCTCAGGATGTTGCTATCTTAGATTCCAGAAAATCTGTCAAATTTTCAAAAATGGTAAAAATGCCAGTAATGGGAATAGTAGAAAATATGAGTGGTTTTGTATGCCCTCATTGTGACGAAAGAATAGATATCTTCAAAACCGGGGGTGGAGAAAAAGCAGCCCAGGAGATGGATGTAGCTTTCTTGGGTAAAATACCTATGACTGCTGAAATGGTAGAAGCTGGAGATGAAGGAAAGCCTTATATTTTCTCAAAACAAGAGGGTGTGGCTTATAACGCTCTAAATTCAGTAATAACAAGTATTATAAATAAAACAGAGGGGGTTAAAGAAACTATGAACAATCTAAAAATAGCTTTTCCAACTAATAACGGTGAAACTGTAGAGTCTCATTTCGGGCACTGTAAACAATTTGCAATTTACACAATGAACGGTAAGGAAATCCTCAGCAGAGAATTAGTAGATGCTCCGCCACATGAGCCTGGATTACTTCCAAAATTCCTTGGTGAACTCAAAGTAAACACAATAATAACAGGAGGAATGGGGCAAAGAGCAATAGACCTGTTCACAGTTCAGAATATCGATGTTATCCTCGGAGCAGCTGGAAACATTGATAGTAATTTGAAAGAATATACCGGAGGAGAACTCTGCTCTAAAGGATCTGCTTGCAGCCACAACCATGATGAGGGTCACAGTTGTAGTCACTAATTAATAAAAACCGGATATCCGGTTTTTATTATAATTATAATGTTGGATAATCAAATAATATCATCTACAAATAGGAGGTTTGTTATGTTTGGAAGAAGATCAGGCTTTCATAAAGGTTTCAATAATTTCAATACTTCAGAGAATGGAAATCAATTTGGAAGATGTACAAGAAAAAACGGAGAAAGATATTTTTGCAGAGGCAGATTCAGAATGTCAGTGAAAAGTGATCAGGATAGAAAAGAATTTTTAGAAAATGAGAGAGATATTTTAAAAAAAGAATTAGACAATCTGGAAAACCTCATCTCTGAATTGGATTAATCCCGTCATAAATCATGTTCAGTAGTTTTAATCAGAGCTAAAAATATTTAGCAATTTTAAAGGAGGAATATATAATGAAAATAGCAGTAGCGTCTAAAGGAGAAGGTTTAAAAGCAGAAATTGACAACATGTTTGGAAGAGCAGAGTACTTTGTAATAGTCAATTCAGAAAATATGGAAGTTAAGACTATAGAAAATACAGCAAAAAACGAATCAAATGGTGCAGGTGGAAAAGCTGTAAAATTACTTTCAAATGAAGGAGTAGAAATAATTGTTGCTCCTGAGCTAGGACCAAAAGCAGTCACAGCAGTAGAAGCCTTTAAAATCAAGGCATATAAAAAAGACAGTTTTAAAACAGTAGAAGAGGCTGTAAAAGCTTATAAAGATGGAAAATTAAATGAGTTTGAATCTGCTTCTGTAAGAGAACATTCAGGACTAAGAAGGGCATAATAATGAAAGTAGCTGTATTGAGCGGAAAAGGTGGAACAGGAAAAACTACTGTTACTTCAAATCTTGCTGTAAATGTCCCAGGCTGCACTGTAATAGATACTGATGTGGAAGAACCAAACTTACATATTTTCTTTGATTTTAAATTTAATCAGGAAAACAGCATTGAAACAGAATACCCAAAAATAAATATGGAAAACTGTAGCCTATGTGGAAAATGCGGGGATTTTTGCAGATATAATGCCATCCTACCAGCAAAGGACAGGGTACTTGTCTTTAAAGAGATATGCCACAACTGCGGCGGATGTAAAATTGTCTGCCCTACAGGGGCAATCCAATATGAGAAAAGAGAGATCGGAAAAATATACAAAAACAACTCTGACTCCTCTATTCAAATGAAATATGGAGAACTGAATATTGGAGAGATGTCTGGGGTAAGGATAATTGAGCAGCTCAAAAAATCGGTAGAAAACGATCCAATAGTTTTTATTGATTGTCCACCTGGGACTTCATGTGCAACAGTAGCAGCTGTGGAAGAAGCGGACTATGCAGTCCTAGTCTCAGAACCTACACCTTTTGGTGTGAGTGATATGAAGATGGTTGTAGAGATGCTAAGAGCCATGAAAATTCCATTTGGTGTAGTCGTGAATAAAGCCGGTCTTGGAAATAATGAAATATATGAATACTGTGCCA
>NZ_JBFHGC010000064.1:0-7867 GCF_041583315.1 Ilyobacter sp.
ATTCAGCTTCACCATCACATTCATATTTGTCTTTATTCTCGCTGTTGCACATAAAGGTACGGCAGAAAGAGTAAAAGAATATCAAAAGATCTCTGAGGCAAGAGCCTATCTGTCTGCATCAGGTATAGACTTGACTTCCAGTGATAATCCTCAGGAGAAGTTTTTGGAAATCTTCGGAAGCGATTTCCCAGATAAAGAAGTCTTAACTGCCAGTATAGACAACGAAAATATTTTCGTTTCCAGATTTTCAGGAAAAGGCCTTTGGGGAACGATCTATGGTGTCATTGCCACCAACAATGACATAAATAAAATAATAGGAATAGAGATAACCTCCCATTCTGAAACCCCTGGTTTAGGAGGAAGAATAGAAGAATCTTGGTTTTTGAAACAGTTTAAAGATGAGGAAGTTCCAGATAAAATAAAAATTGTTATGGGTGTCGGCAGAGGAGATACTGTTTCTGACAATAGCCTTGTTGACGGTATAACCGGAGCCACTCGAACCAGCGAATCAGTTGAAAATATGATCAATAAAAAACTTATAAAACTGAGGGATTTAAAAGGGAGGGGAGAGATTTGAATACTGCTAAAAATTTGGCTAAAGAAAATATATGGGACAACAACCCGGTTTTTGTCCAGATCCTGGGTATCTGCTCCACCCTCGCAGTTACAAACAATCTCACCAATACTTTCATAATGACTGTATCAGTTACTTTTGTGACCGCTTTTAGCAATTTATCTGTTTCAATTCTAAAAAATTATATCCCCAGGAAAGTGAGAATGATCGTACAGACTCTCATTATAGCGTTTTTCGTAATAATAGTAGATATCATGCTGAGAGCTTATCTTCCTGATATCAGCAAGTCTCTCGGGCCATATGTGGGACTCATTATCACAAACTGCATAATAATGGGTAGGGCCGAAGCTTTTGCCCAGTCAAATGCTCCTCTTATCTCTTTCTGGGATGGTATAACTTCAGGTCTGGGGTATATGTGGGTGCTTATGGCCATCGCATTTTTTCGTGAACTTTTGGGATTCGGAACCCTTTTCGGAATAAAAATTTTAGGAACCGGCTTCACCCCATGGACTATTATGGTCATGGCACCAAGTGCATTTTTTATCCTAGGAATACTCATCTGGATAGTCAAGACTAATATGATGAGACAGGATGAGAAAAAAGAAGCTCCCGTAAAACAACCAAATTAAGAATGGAGGAAAAAAATGATACCAGACATACATCCTTTTACCCTTTTTCTAGCTTCTATCTTCACCAGCAATATACTCCTGGCAAATTTTCTGGGAATGTGTTCTTTTATATCAATATCAAAAGATATGACATCATCAAACGGTCTTGGAATGGCTGTCACAGGGGTTCTAACCCTTACAGCCATGATAAATTGGGTTGTTTTGCGATACATACTTATCCCCTTGGATCTTCTCTATCTGAGATTTATAGTTTTTATAGTTGTCATCGCAGCCACTGTACAGATTCTTGAGATGGTTATAGACAGAGTTTCTCCTAGTCTCTACATCGCCTTGGGAATATTCCTGCCGTTAATTACCGTAAATTGTGCCATCCTTGGAGTTTCTCTGTTTATAGAAATAAGAAATTACAATTTCATTCAAACAGCTTCTTATGCCTTTGGCTCAGGACTGGGCTGGTGGCTTGCGATAATGGCCCTTTCTGCAATACAAAAGAGAATAAAAAACTCCCCTGTTCCTGCAGGCCTTGAGGGTCCCGGTATTACCTTGGTGACAATAGGATTTATGGCAATGGCATTTATCGGTTTTTCCGGAATGCTTATAGTTCAATAGGGAGGTATTTTCATGGATTTTCTAATTGCTCCTTTGACTGTGGCTGCAATCGCAGGTGGTTTTGCAGCTGTTATATCCATGGTGGATAAAGTTGTCAATAACTACGGAGATGTCAAAATTGATATAAACAACGGAAAAAAAGAACTTGAGATAAAGGGTGGAGAACCCCTTCTTTCCTCCCTGTCCGCAGAGGGCATATACCTCCCGTCAGCCTGTGGAGGACGTGGAAGCTGCGGAGCCTGCAAATGTCAGATTGAAACAGATGTTGGCCCTATTCTTCCCACAGAATTTCCATATCTTTCAGATGAAGAGAAGGCAAATAATACTAGATTGGCTTGTCAGATAAAAATAAAAAAAGATCTCAGTATCATGATCCCGGAAGAACTTTTTAATGTAAAACAGTTCTCTGGAAGTGTCCTGAGTATAAAAGACATAACTCATGATATAAAAGAGGTCCTAGTGGACATAGGAGATGAAACCATAGACTTCACTTCTGGAATGTACGTGCAGCTTGTAGTCCCTCCATACGAAAAAATAAAAGACTACAACCAGAGAGCATATTCCATCTCCTCTAAACCTTCTGATAAAAATCAAGTTGAGATGCTTATCAGACTTGTTCCTGGCGGTATTGCCACAACATGGGTTCATAACTTTCTCAAAGAGGGGGACAAGATAGACCTTATTGGTCCTTTCGGTGAATTTCAAAGGCAAGATACCAATGCCCCGATGATATGTATTGCAGGTGGATCTGGTATGGCTCCCTTTAAATCTATTTTATATGATATGTTTGAAAAAGGTGAAACAGAAAGAGAAGTTTGGTATTTCTTCGGAGCCAGGACTTTAAAAGACCTTTTTTACTTGGAAGAAATGAAAGAACTAGAATCAAAATGGGATAAGTTTCACTTTATTCCCGCACTTTCTGAGCCTGAGAACGGACAAGAATGGACTGGGGAGACCGGCCTCATTACGGATATTTTAGATCGATATCTAAAAGAAAACACAGTTCATTTAGAGAATAAAGAAGGGTATCTCTGTGGAAGTCCGGGAATGATAAATGCCTGTATTGAAGTTTTTAACAACAATGGAATCTCTGAAGATAAAATTTATTATGATAAATTTGCGTAGCTAAGGAGGATTTTTAAATGAAAATGACCCCATATATGATAAAGGCTCAGTCAAATATGCTCCCTGGAAAAATAACTGCTGAAGGATTTTTAGGAGATGAGAAATTAAATCTTAACGAGATCATAACAAGAGATGAGGGCGAGATGATAAGATTAGGTATGAAATTTCAGTCTGTAGCGGAACTTCTCAGAGATTTCATGCTGAAAGGAGAGCATGCTTTGGGAGAGCCTGTGACCATAAATGATAAATGGGTTGTTCAGACTATAGAAACCAGGGGAAACCTACCATGTCCATTTGAAGACGGTCTATTTCAAAAAGTAACTGTACTGCTGGAACTTATCTCTTCTGGAGAGACAATAACTTACACCGACCTTTCGTTACACCTCTTAGAGAAACATCACTTCCTTCAGGGAAAAGGATCACCGTTCAGGATTGAACCGATGAAAATTAAAAGAGTTCTTTGTCAGTAAAAAAGAATCACCTCTATACTCTCAATGTATAGAGGTGATCCTTTTTTTAATCTCCAAAACATATCCCCACTGACCTTCCAGTATGCACAAGGTAAGAGTTCTTTCCTACAAATTTATAGTTTGCTATGGCTTCTTCGATGGGTACAGTTGTTATTTTCGAATTTTTTACCGCCACCATCTTTCCATACTCCTTATTTAAAACCAGTTCAAAGGCTTTTACACCAAACTCTGTAGCAAGGACTCTGTCAAAGGCTACAGGCGTGCCTCCTCTCTGAAGGTGTCCTAGCACGGTAACTCTTATATCCTCCTCGCATCCTGCTTTTTTGAGTTCATCTGCCAGTTTGTAAGCTACTCCACCTAGCATTGGGTTTTCATACCCAGGCTCGGTACTTTTTCTGCTGTAGACATCTCCACCCAATCTCTTAGCCCCTTCAGAAATAACAATTAGTGCAAACCCTTTCCCGTTTTCAAATCTTTCCTTGAGTCTTTTTACAATTTTATTTGGATCATAGGGTATTTCTGGAATAATACAGACATCTGCTCCTCCACCTACAGAAGAATGAAGTGCTATCCAGCCTGCATCTCTTCCCATTACTTCCATTATAAGCACCCTGTTATGACTGGCTGCTGTGGTTACCAGTTTATCCACTGACTCCGTGGCAATCTGTACCGCTGTTTGAAATCCAAATGTGTACTCTGTGGAAAAAAGGTCATTGTCAATGGTCTTTGGAACTCCTACTATGTTCAATCCCTTTTTATACAGCTCGTGTGATATTTTCTGCGAACCATCCCCCCCTATACTTATTACAGCTTCTATCCCCAGTTCCTTGAGTTTCTCAAGCATTTTATCAGATCTGTCCTCTGTGGTCCAGGTTCCGTCTTCTTTTTTTACAGGCCATGCAAAAGGTCCCCCTTTGTTTGTTGTACCTATTATGGTTCCTCCCCTAAAATGTATTCCTGCAACGGCTTTCTTGTCTAAAATGACTATTTCTTCAGGATCTTTGAGAACTCCGTTGAAAGATTGTATACTTCCCACAACTTCCCAGTCCTTCTCTTGTGATGCCCTTTTTACAATGGCTCTTATTACTGCATTCAACCCTGGACAGTCTCCTCCACCAGTCACTACCAGCACTCTTTTTTTCATAATCATTCAGCTCCCCTTTAATTTCCAAATAAAATAGTTTTCTATTCTTATTTTCAAAAGACAAAATTTCTTTCCAAAAATATATAAAAATCAGATAAAAAATCCTATGATTTTATATACACCAAATGACCTTTTATCCTATTTTTTATTGTTTATTCATAGATTTCAGAGTAAAATAAATTTATAACTTATATTTAGATGCTATGAAAATCTAATTTTTAACCAAAATTCTCTTCATAACTAAAATTAAGAATATAAATTTTAACTATAACCACTCAGAAACTTAAGTTATTTTATAATTAGGAGGATTATATGAATTTTACAACTTTGTTTTTCATTTCTATAGGCTTGGCTATGGATGCCTTTGCAGTTTCACTTACCGAAGGGTTGGCCTTGAAAAAAATCCATATAAAACATATTTTAAGAGTCGCCTTCGTGTTCGGGACTTTCCAGGCAGTTATGCCTCTCGTTGGATGGCTTGTAGGTGGTATGTTTTACGACAAAATTGCAGAATATGAGCACTGGGTTGTTTTTGGACTTCTTGCCTTTGTTGGGATAAAGATGCTTCTAGAAGCCTGGGAAAATCAAAAATGTGAAAATCATGGAAAATGTGATATTTCGTCAAATATTATTGCTCTCGGAGTTGCCACCAGCATAGATGCCTTAGCTGTGGGGTTTTCCTTTTCTCTTGTTCCTGGATTAAATATCTATTCTACAGTTTTTATTATTGGAGTTATTACATTTATTATTTCCTCTGCAGGGGTTTATATGGGGAACAAAGCCGGACAATTCTTAGGATACAAAGCCGAATATGCAGGAGGTTTTATCCTGATAGGAATGGGATGCAAAGTATTATTTGAGCATATAGCATGAGATTAGCTGCCATTTAAAGGCAGCTTTTTTTATATCTTTAAATATTAGCTCCAAAGGAAATTCCTTGTCTTATCAGTATATACCACATAATATAAATATATTTTAGGAGGTTTTGATTATGGAATTTGAAAAATTATTAAAAGAAAGAAGATCAGCGACTTTTTTTGATAAAAATAAAGAACTCTCCAACGATCTTATAAAAGAAATTATAAATTTATCTACCTTAGCTCCATCTGCCTTCAACACTCAGCCATGGGAGGTAATAGTAGTAAAATCCCCAGAAGCTCGGAAGGAGCTTTATGAAAAAGCCTGTAAACAGCCAAAAATTTTAGATGCTCCTGTAACCCTTGCTGTAATAGGTAAAAAAAATGGCTATAAAAGAGAGAATCCCATATGGAACGAAAAAATAGAAAATAAAATTCTGGATGATCAGTCCCTCCAGGCTTATATGGACATGTGTGAAAATACTGTTTATAACAGTGATCTAAAGAAAACTGCTTATGCTGTAAGAAATGCTTCTCTTTTTGCCATGACACTTATGCTTACGGCAAAATCTAAAGGCGTATCTACTCATCCCATGATAGGTTTCAGCGAAGAGGCAATAAAAGAAATATATTCCATATCAGAAGATAAGGTTGTAGTAATGCTTATTTCCATGGGTTACTTCGACGAAACAAAAAAACTTTTTCCAAGAGAAAAAAGATTCTCTTTTGATGAAATCTCAAAAATATACTAAAGAGAGAGTGTGAAATAATCTCTGTAAATAGGGTAATTTCTTCCTGTGGAAATTTTAAATTGAACAATATTTTAAATATTGCTTATACCATGAATATAACTTTTAAATTTTAGCATGTCAAGCAAGCCCATAAAAAATGGGCTGCTGGACATGCTTTTTTCTATTCAGGGAGTCTACCGTCGTACATGATGGATAATTCTCCATAAACCTTACCCCAATTTCTTAAGGGTGTTTTCCATTTCTCTGTTGCTTTCTTGGTAGAAAGATACAAAGCTTTAAGAAGCGCTTGATCCGATGGAAAGACGCTTCTTTGGGAGTTTAGGCGCTTGTATGTGCTATTTAAACTCTCAATGGCATTGGTAGTGTAAATGACCTTTCTAACATCTGGTGAAAACTTGTATATAGGCGATAAAATATCCCAATTTTTTATCCAGCTTTTCATAGAATTGGGATATCTATCCTCCCATTTTTTCTGAACTTCTAAAAGGGTTTCATGACCTTTTTCTTCTGTAGGTGCTGTATATATTGACCTTAAATCAGCTGCAAAACTCTTTTTTTCTTTATGCGAAACATATTTTAAGGTATTTCTTACCTGGTGGACAATGCACCGCTGGTATTCGGTATTTGGAAAAGCAACTTGAATGCTTTCTTTTATACCGCTAAGACCATCTGCACACATAATTAAGATATCTTTAACTCCACGATTCTTAAGCTCATTTAGTATTCCTAACCAATATTTACTACTTTCATTTTCACCGATATAAAGTCCAAGAACTTCCTTCTTTCCTTCCTTGCTAATTCCTAAAACAACATACGCTGCAAGTTTTTTAATAATTTTCTCATGTCTAACAGCAAAGTGAACTGCATCAATAAAAATTATGGGATAAACGTCATCTAGAGGTCTATTTTGCCAGTCTATAATTTCAGGTAATATTTTATTCGTAACATTTGAGACAAAACTTTCACTTACATCAAAACCATAAATCTCTTCAATTTGGTCAGAAATTTGTCTGGTAGTAAGACCTCTCGCATACATAGAGATAATCTGTTGCTCTATGCGCGAAATATCCTTTTGTCTCTTTTGGACAACCATCGGTTCAAATGAACTTTCACGGTCTTGAGGGACTGAAAGATTAACTTCTCCATAATGAGTTCTAATCTTTTTATCTTTGAATCCATTTCTAGAATTAGTTGAAGAACTCTTTTGTCCTTTTTCATATCCCAGGTGTTCATCCAATTCAACTTCAAGCATCTTTTTAAGAGTGTCCCCCAAAAGATCTTTTAATGCTTCCTGAATATCCTCGGCACTTTTGATGTCATAAGTCTCTAATAATGCATTTACAACTTGTTCTCTTTCTGCAGATATTTTTTCTCTTTTTGCCATAATAAAAAGCCTCCTTATAGTATTAGTTATTACCACAGGAAGCTAATTATTTAAATGCTATTTACAGACTTTTTTGGACACTCTCGCTTGAATAGTAAAAAGCTCCTGAAAACGGGGCTTTTTCTTTTACTCGTATTTCATGTAGGCTTCAAATTGTAAAAAGCGGTGGTAAAATACCTAAAAACAACGCATATTTAGTTAAAAGGCAGGAGGCGGTTTGACCCCTAATTCTTGGAGTTATTTCCTTATTTTGCGCGTTTTAGGCTGCTACTTCAAATTTTATCCGATTCTCTCCCTTTGTATTTATCATAGAATTCCTGGGG
>NZ_JBFHGC010000065.1:0-7719 GCF_041583315.1 Ilyobacter sp.
AACCGCTGACCTTCGCAGTGCAAGTGCGACGCTCTCCCAACTGAGCTATATCCCCATATGGCGCTACATAGGAGAGTTGAACTCCTGTGTTCAGGACAGAAAAATAGTATCATAGGGTAAAAAAAAAGTCAATAATTTTTAATTGTTTTTTATGGATTTTATAAAAAGGTATTTACAGGCATCATTTTAGGTTTATATTCTGATTTTTTAGTTTATTTGAAACTATAAATATTTGATGATTATTTATAAGAAATAATCAATAAAAATTTAAAAAAATGTATTTTTACTGTTTAATTTGTATTTTTTTTGTATTTTAGAATTATTTCTAGTATAATTTTAGTGGATGAATAAAAGCAAAAAAACTCGAAGGGAGCAATAAAATGGTTACATTGAAAACAGAAAGATTGTATCTAAAAGTTCTTGGAGAAGAATCTGTCACACAAGTTGCAGAATATTATCGTAAAAATAGAGATTTTTTTAAGAAATGGGAAAGTTCAAAGAGAGATGATTTTTTTTCAGAATCATATCAAAAAATGCTTTTAAAACTAGAAAAAGAAGATATTGGTAATGGAAATAGGATGAAGCTCTGGATTTTCACCCGGGAAAATAATAAGATTATTGGATTTTTAAATTTTGGGAATATAATAAGAGGGGCCTTTGATTCCTGTTTTTTAGGCTACAAGCTAGACAAAAGTGAAACCGGAAAAGGATATATGCTAGAGGCATTGAAGGAGGGGATGGCTTTTTACTTTGATGTGATGAAGCTGCACAGAATAGAGGTCAATCTCATGCCACAGAATATTATGGGTATAAAAACAGCAGAAAGAGCTGGTTTTACAAAGGAAGGTATTTCAGAAAAATATCTGAAGATTAACGGAGTGTGGGAAGATCATCTTCATTATGTAATGCTCAGAGAAAAATATGAACAATTGTATAAATAAAACTTATTACATTTACTTTTGATATATGTTACATATAATTATTTAATTTTAAAAAAAGGAAATAATATGGTATTAGTTTAAGGGAACGCAGAAATTAATTTCAGAGTAGTTTATTGCAGAAATATGGGAGTGTTTTTTATGTGGGAATGGAGTAAAATAACTATAGTAAAGGGTGATATCACAAAGCAAAAGGCTGACGTGATAGTTAATGCTGCCAATGTATCTTTACTAGGAGGCGGCGGAGTAGATGGAGCTATCCATAAGGCCGCAGGTGCAGAACTTTTAAAAGAATGTAAAAAATTTCATGGGTGTCCTACTGGAGAGGCCAGAGTTACAAAGGGATACAATTTAAATGCTAAATACATAGTTCATACTCCGGGACCGATTTGGAGAGGTGGCTTTTTTGATGAACAAAATCTTTTACGTAAATCTTATATTAATTCTTTGAAAAAAGCTATAGAGTTGAAAGCTAAGTCAATCGCTTTTCCTTCAATAAGTACAGGAGGACATAAATTTCCACTTGATATGGCGAGTGAAATTGCTCTGGCCACAATTTCTGAGGTTTTGAGCAAGGAAGAAAATGAGATAGAAAATGTGTATATAGTGTGTAAAAGTGAGGATACTTTCGATCAGTATGAGAAGAGCAAGAAGAAAATGGCTGGTTAGAAAATTTCAATAAATATTTAAAGGTCCCCTTATATAGGGGATTTTTTTATGAACTTTTTTTAAAATGGTGTTTCACTTGAAGTGAAATAAAGATAATTATTTTCATTAAGGTCTGGATAATTCATAAACTGTGGTTATTTTCAAAAAAAATCTTTATTTTTATTTGAAAATATTGTATACTTGTCTCGTTGACCCTGTAGCTCAGATGGATAGAGCGGCGCCCTCCTAAGGCGTAGGCCGTGCGTTCGAATCGCGCCAGGGTCGCCATTTTTATTTTTTGAAGAAATAAAAAAAGTCGGTTATCCGACTTTATTTTTTTATGCAAAATTCTTTAAAGTGAGGCAATGTCTCACACCATTCACAAAATGTTCCCCAGTCCTCTTTGAGTTTATGATGTCTTCTCTGCAGGTAAATGGTTTTTAGCTGAAGATAATTTGAGGTAACTCTCATAGTCTGTTCAAAACCTAGAGGTGCATTTGAGATAACTTTCATAAAAATCTCATACTTGGAATAAGTCGTCCCCTCTATACTGATCTCTTTCATTCCGTCCTCAAAAGAATTGAATACATCCACCCATTTTTGAAGGTTTTTGATCACAATATCATCCACATACTTGTTGCAGCACTCTTTTATGTCCATCTTAGTCATTCTGTGCATCTTACTGTTTGAAGATACTATGTCATGGAATGAATATCTCTGAAACTGAGGAGTCCAGTAGTTGGGATATCTGACATCGTACTGCACGACTATTCCCTTCAAAAAATTATCGTGTCCGCTTCCTGTAGGGACAGTCCCTAGTTTAATAGCTCTCGTTATATCTTTTTCAGTGAGGTGGGTATCCTCTTCACTCCACTCTGTTATCTCGTCAGCCCGCATAGGATATCCCCCTGCGATAATACTCTCTTCCAGTCCGTACACTCTGGTATTAAAAACCTTTAACATCTCTCTCCTCCTGTATTAGTCATAATCTTTTGTGGTGATTATACCTTCCTCAAGGGATGCCTTTACATCCACCAGTCTTTGATTTGAGCTTCCTCTGTAAAATAGCTCAGGATTTGTCAGATTTTTATCAAATCTTCCGTCCACCAGGACATCTATATATTCTAGGCATTTTTTTGTAATATCCTTTTTAATAAGTTCTTCAAAGGTATACCCTGTGTATGCCCATATGTTTGTATCGGTTTCTTCTTTGAGACGCCTCAGAAAGCCTAAGAGCTCCTCTGGGATGAAGAATGGGTCTCCTCCTGAAAGAGTAACACCGTCTAAAATAGAATTGTTCCTTATTTCAGAGATTATTTTCTGCATATATGCTTCATCCAGTACTTCCCCTATATCCCCTTTCCAGGTCTCAGGGTTGTGGCATCCTTCACAATAATGGCTGCATCCTGAGAAATAGATGCTGTATCTGAATCCCGGTCCGTCTGATATGGTCTCTCTGAATATCTTAATTATTTTCAAAATTAATTACACCTGTACTTTCTGTCCTCTATACCTCATAAAAATTAGCTTTTGTTTTCTGATCTGGCAGCCTTTTCAAATTCTTCCCAGTTGGGAAAATCTGTGTATTTATCCACAGCCTCATCTATCATCCACATGTCCACGGTACTGTATTCCTCTATGGGTTTTATTTCTATTTTCCCAAAGTAGAAAAAGTCCTCTATATCATCAAATTGCGTATTTTCTATCATAAAATTTTCTGAAAATATTTTCTTGTATTTACCGATTTCATTTTCATTGTTGATTTCTTTCAGAGCCGATTCCAGCTCAAACAGACCTTTTAATTTCAAACTATATCCTTTCCTTTTCACCTTTAAAAGGATGGCAAAAAAGTTTTTTTATTTTTTTATCAGATATTTAAAGGGGGAATGCAGCTATTCCCCCTAAATGGATTATTACATCCCGTGTTTAACTCTGTCCTCTTCCTCTTTCTGTTTGTAAGAGTTCCAGTTGTCCAGATCACCAGTGAGGTAACCTGTGATTCTTCTTGTTTTGGATATATTTTTACTTCCGCATACAGGACAGTCATCCTGGACTATTCCTTTGTATCCGCAGTCTTTGCATCTGTCCACAGGGTGGTTTATAGAACCATATCCGATCCCAGCTTCATGCATCTCTTTTACCAGCTTCATGATAGCCATTACATTTTTCTTCGCTTCACCGTCTAGTTCTATATATGTGATGTGCCCTCCTCTTGTCAGTTCGTGGAAAGGGGCTTCTTTTCTTATTTTTTCAACTGCAGAGATACCCTCTTTTACATCTACATGGAAAGAGTTGATATAGTAGTCTCTGTCGTTTACTCCTGCTATCTCTCCGAATATCTGTTTATCTATTTTTGTGAATCTTCCCGAGAGGCCTTCAGCAGGTGTGGCAAGAGCCGAGAAATTTAATTTATGCTTGTCTCTCAGTTCTTCAGAAGTGTCTTTCATTATTTTTACAGCTTTGTAAAGGGTTTCATATGCTCTGTCGTCAGAACCGTGACCTTTTCCAAATAGTGCCATCATGGCATTATGTCCACCGATGAAACCGATTCCCAGGGTTCCGCTGGCTAATACATCCCCTACTTCTTCATTAAGACTCAGAGCTTCTCCGCCGTTCCAAATTCCGTTACTCATCATAAACGGGAACTGTCTGGCGAGAGCCGTCTTTTGAAATGAAAATCTGTCAGCTAGCTGTTTTCCTACAAATAGAGACATATCTCTTACTCTGTCATAAAACTTCTCTACAGCTAATGCCTGAATCTCAGCCTCAGAGGCGCCGGCTAGTTCCATCTCTGCATCTAGTTTTGCTCTGATGGCGAGTCTTGGCATATTTATAGATGTAAAGGAGATATTACCTCTTCCTACAGATGTTTTTTCTCCGTTTACGTTTTCAAAGACCCTTGTTCTGCATCCCATGGTTGCTATTTCATACTTGTATCTGTCAGGATCATTTATATCCCACTTTTCATTGTGGTTAAATGGTGCGTCTAGGAATACAAAATTAGGGAAAAGTCTTTTTGCAGAGACTTCACACGATCTTATAAACAGGTCAAAGTTAGGAGTTTCAAATTGTAGTTTACCTTTGATAGCCTTGTCCCAGTTCTGACAGGCTGATTTAAAATCTTTTTCAGAATATGTTATTCCCTCTTTTATCTTAAGTATCTGGATCGGGAATATTGGTGTTTCAGAATCTCCCAGTCCCTCTTCAGTAGAATTAAGCAGTTCAAAAGAAACCATTCTTCCTTCTGGAGAAGTATCAGTACCATAGTTTATAGAACTGAATACTACCTGGTTTCCTCCTCTAGAGTGCATAGTGTTTAGGTTGTGGATAAATCCTTCCATAGCCTGATGAGTCTCATTTTTTGTATCATTATAAGCAATCATAACTAATCTGTCCACTGTCTTCAGAGGGAGGTTCAGCTCCGATGCCAGCTTTTCTTTTGTTTCTGCATCTACATCTATAGTTGTCACAAGAGTATTGACTATTTTTTTTACCTCTTTACTTTTCTCTTCAATATAATCAAACTCGAGGAAAGTAAGAGCTCTGTATCTGAAGTGTCTTCTGAAAGACTTTAAAACTCCTGGAGCCAGAAAGAAATCAAAAGCAGGTATAGCCTGTCCGCCGTGCTGCTCGTTTTGGTTTGTCTGAAATATAATTGTAGCCAGTACAGCATAAGTAGATATAGATTTTGGTTCTCTTATCTTCCCGTGCTTAGATGTAAATCCACTGCTGAAAAGTTTTTTTAAGTCGTACTGGACACATGTAGAGGTCTTTGTAGGATAATAATCCAAATCATGTATGTGGATATCTCCGCTCATATGGGCTCTGGAATATTCCTGGTTAAGCAGATATTTATGAGTGTAATCTTTGGTAGTCTCACTGGCAAATGTCATCATCTGACCACTTGGAGTGTCTCCTGCCATATTTGCATTTTCTTTATTAATATTATTTTTCTCTACTGTTACGATTCCGTCAAAAGCTTTTTTTATGTGTGTTCTCTTGTGTCTCTCTACATTCCTCATATCTCTGTATAAGATATATTTTTTTGCAACTTCAGGATATTCGTGCATAAGTTCTTTTTCTACTATATCTTGAATGGACTCAACTTCCATATCTGAATTCAGTTTCAGTATTTTTGAGGCTGCAGCCAGAGAAAACTCCTTAGGAATATCCTTACCTGCTGCAATACCAGCTTTTTCAATAACTTTGATTATTTTTTTCTCGTCGAAGGGAACTTTTGTTCCGTCTCTTTTTATAACAAACATGAGAAACCCCCTATATTTAGTTCAGATCTAACTTAGATGATACCATATGTGGTGTTTCGTGTCCAGTGAAATGATGGTATGTTAGCTATATATATTTTATATTTTGTCCCCACTTTCTAGTTTTAAAAGGCTATCTCTTATAAAATAAATATTATTGATTTTTATTTAATTTTTTCTGTACATTTTTTAAGTATTGAAGTCCCCTTGAAAGAGAAAATCCGGCTATAAAAAAAAGAGCATCAGCCCTTTTTTAAAAAAAAATTATTCCAATGATTTTTTCTTTGCGAAATATTCTTTCTGAACAATCTCGGTGAAATAGTTCAGCCGATTTTTCTTTATATTTTCCAGGTCCTCTATACTTTCCGCATCTCGGATCAGAAATACTGTTATTTTTTCTTCCTTATCGGTGTTTTCATAAAGATAATTTGTATTTTCCAGGGATCTTTTCTTTTCCTGGTAGATGCTGTCTACAGATTCTGTAAAATATTTTGAGTGTGTAGCTCTTACTCTCCCCAGCTCTTTTACAGTGTCAGCATCCTCTATTAGATGTACAGTTTCTTTTATTCCCCTTTCAAAATCCTGATAATCATTCTGGTTGTGTAATGTTACTAATCCGAAGACGGTAACCACCGCAGCGAATGGAATCCATAAAGGATCTCCAGCCGGGCCCCCGTATCCAAAGGGTCTTGCCTGGGAAAAAGTAAAACATCCCAGTAAAAAAATTACAATTAATATTTTTTTCATAGACCTACCTCCCTCATTAATATAAATCTTAACTGAGTATAAAACGATTAACTAAAGTCGATTAAAATGCTAAGTGTTTTGTGTGTCAAATTTGTGTTTTTCAATTAAATTTTTTCAAAAAAAAGTATTAAGCTCTAAAAATGGTATAATTTAATCATATGACGGTTTTGTTTCTTATCACAGAATTAAAAAAAATGTATAATAACAAGAAATATTCATCAGATGTTTCTTTTTTATAGTAAGGAGGTTTTTATAATGAAAAAAATACTTGGCGTGCTTCTTTTTATTTTGGTTTTGAGCTCTGCCTACGGGAATAGCTCTTATAAGCTCTCAAGGGCTGTCCTGACAGATGGGATAGTACAAAAGGAACCTGCTCCTGACAGAGACCAGTTTTACTTGGGGGAGAGGGCTGTATTTTTTACGGAACTCACAGATATAGGGGTGGAAGAAAAGAAGGTTTTTCATAACTGGTATCTGATAAAGGATGATGGGACAAAAGAAATAATGGCATCTGTTCCCTTGAAAATAAAAGGGTATAGATGGCGTACATGGTCCTCAAAAAATCTATATAACAGAGGAAAGTGGCTTGTGGAATTGACAGATGATCAGGAAGTTATTTTGACATCTAGTGAGTTTATTGTCCAGTGAGTTTTCCTCTGCAAAAGTTAAATGTTTTTTGAAATTTTCAAATTTAAAGTCTTAAATGAATCGTCACATGGAAAAATACTGTCTGTGTGATGATTTTTAATTGTATAATATTCTCCGAGGGGCACATTGTGAAATTAGGAACTTTTTTTTCTGGAAAAAACTCTTGAAAGATTCATAAAAAATATTTAAAGCATTAATAAAATAAATTAAACAAATTCAAAGAAACTTCAAAATGTATTTTATTAAAACATTTTTTAATTTTTTTTATTTTTTTTTTGAAAAAAAAGGTTAGTTAATTCCTTTGATATCACTGGGATAGGGCTGTGACATATATATCGTATATAGAGTACATTGATACAAAGTAGTTGTGTACAAGGGCAAAAAAGAGGTATACCTTTAATGTGAATGATTTTACTAAGTGATAAATACATAAAATTTTCTCAGGAGTGTTGCGATGGGAAATAGAGTCTTAGTCA
>NZ_JBFHGC010000066.1:0-7705 GCF_041583315.1 Ilyobacter sp.
CTGTAGCCTTGCAGTATCTTTTAAGCTTGTTCCACCAAATTTTTGTACTATTAATGCCATTCTCCTTACCCCCTCGTATTAATTCCAAGAACGACTGGCTAAAACCTTATATATGTCTGATACCACTGCCGAAGCAGTTGCGTCCATTCCTGCTCCTTCACCGAAGAATATTGTTTTCCCTGTATAAGAACCGTCTATTTCCACAGCGTTATACACTCCCCCTACATCATATAGAAGTTCAGTATTCTCAACCAGCTGAGGAGATACTCTTACTATGAGTTTTCCATCTTCTTTAAACGCTTCACCTAAAAGCTTATATCTTTTACCAGCTGCCTTAGCCTTCTCCACATCTTCCTTGGTGATTTTGTCTATTCCTGTTATAGGGATAGTCGAAAACTCTTTCAGTTCTCCCCATGCCAGGTATGCAAGAACACTTATTTTATGTCCTGTATCGATACCGGCTACATCAAATGTAGGATCTGCTTCTGCATAACCTTTTTCCTGAGCATCCTTGAGTGCTTCTTCATAACTCATACCTTCTTCCATCTTAGAAAGCATATAGTTGCATGTCCCGTTTAGAATACCTCTTATTCTTTGGAATCTATTTGGGAAAAGTCCCTCTTTAAGAGGTGTTACAACTGGTATTCCCCCTGCAACAGCTGCTTCAAAGAAAAACTTAACATCGTTTTTTTCTGCAAGTTCAAAAAGCTCTTTTCCGTGAGTGGCTATAAGATGCTTGTTTGCACACACTAGATTTCTTCCTGATCCCAATATCTCTTTTGCTATCTCAAAGGCTATTCCTATTCCACCGATTAGCTCTACAACAGTATGAATATTTTCGTCTTGCAATATCTCTTTATAGTCACTTGTAAAATTAAATTTCCCAAATGGAAACTCTCTATCTTCAAGGTCACATACTTTTACAACTTCGATTTTTTCTCCAAACATAGATTCTAATCTATCTTTTTCAAGTGTAAGAATTTTTAAAACTCCTTCACCTACAGTACCTAATCCTATTACTCCTAACTTCATAGTTTTCCCCCTTTTGCAAGTACCTCTGCTATCTGTACGGTGTTTGTTGCTGCACCTTTTCTTAGGTTGTCTGCTACTACCCACATATTAAGACCGTTTTTTATGCTCGGATCCTTTCTGAGTCTTCCTACAAATACCTCATTTTTTTCATCTGATTCCGTTGCCATGGGATACACATTGTTTTTAGGGTCGTCATATAACACAACTCCTGGAAAATCCTGCAGTGCTTCTCTCAGCTGTTGAATATCAACTTCTGATTCTGTTTCTATGTTTATTGAAACTCCATGACAGTTGAGTACAGGAACTCTGACACAAGTTGCCGTTATCGGTAACTCTGGTAGTTCAAGAATCTTTCTAGTCTCATTTATCATTTTTTCTTCCTCTTTAGTGTAGCCATTATCTAAGAATACATCTATATGCGGAATGCAGTTATTTTTTATCGGATAAGGATAAAATCTTTTCCCTTCCTGAAGTTCCTCTATACCGTCTCTTCCTGACCCTGAAACAGCTTGATAAGTACTGTATACCACTCTCTTAAGTCCGAATAGGTCCTGTACAACTTTTAATGGAAGCACACACTGTGTCGTTGAGCAATTTGGATTTGCTATTATCTTACTTTCTCCTATAGCCTCTGGATTCACCTCTGGTACAACTAACGGAACCCCTTCCGTCATTCTCCAGGCACTTGAGTTGTCCACTACGATGGCTCCTCTTTCTGCTGCTTCAGGTGCAAACTTTTTACTTGTTTCTCCCCCGGCAGAAAATAGTGCTACATCCACCCCTACAAAACTTTCAGGTTTAAGCTCCTCTACAACTACTTCTTTACCTCTAAAAACCATCTTCTTTCCAGCTGATCTAGCTGAAGCCAAAAGCTTTATTTCTTTAACAGGAAACTCTTTCTCTTCAAGTACCTGTAACATTTTTCTTCCTACCATACCAGTTGCCCCTACTACCGCTACAACATAACTCATTGATAATCCCCCCTAAAAAATTTAAATATATAAAAAGAGGTTACAAAAATGTAACCTCAAGAAAACAATCCGTACGCAAAAATAACGCGTGGGTTTTCCTCCGTCCTTTTACCTGAGAGTGTTACTCCTTCGGTGACTGATCAAACAGTTCTCTCCTGAGGTTCGTCCAGCATAGGTCCATTTACCTGAAAGATTTACTTCTTCGGTGGCTGCTTTTAGCAGCTCTCTCCCTATACCTTCATCCGATTATATTAAGCTGTCAATGACTCGACAAATATTTACTTTGTTGAACAATATAATAATAGATTTTCAAAGAAATGTCAAAAGTTTTTTTCATTTCTTTAAAACTATTTTGCTCCCACCGGTAAAAATTATACTTAATCACTGTCAGCTCTAGCCACATATTGCTTTGGCTAAAAAATATCTTTGCTTGATGAGGTTTTAACTATTTAGTTTTATAAAAAAAAGCCCGTTTAGAACATATGTTCTAAACGGGCTTTTGATACTTTTTAGACCCTATCCCACTTAGAAACATACCACATTTTTATTAATCCAAAATGGGTCTGAATCAGTGAAAATCTGATTACAAACCCTACCTAATAATTATGGTGGTCGTGGTTATAGTTAGTCTAAACATAGTATTTTCTCTCCTCTATAAGTTTGTGACGAATTGCATCACAACTTTTATTTTTATTTTCCAAACATTTTTACTGTTTTTTATCACTTTGTCCTTCTAGGAAGAACTTTTATGTATAATAGCAGTTATAAGTCATTAACGTCAAGTTAAAAAATTTTAATAAATAATTATCTGCAATACAGAATTTTTATTGAATTTAGACAGAATTTCAGATCTGTTTCAGAACTTCAAACTTCTATAAGTCAATAAAAACAAAGGTTAACATACGTTTGACCATTGCAAACTTCTTTAATCCACACAAATTTAATAAAAGTTTAATGATCTTTTAATTGATAACATCTACATCTATATACCAATTATTCACTACAAATAAAAACTAATTTTTTTTAAAAAAATATTAGTTTTTTTCCCATTAGATGAAAAAAAGGCGTCCGAAGACACCATTTTTTTATTTTTCTTCTATTAAATTCAGTTTAGCTACTCTGTTAAATATCTCATTGAGAGATTTAAGTAGAGTAAGTCTGTTGCTTTTTAATGATTCATCTTTATCCATTACCATTACACTGTCAAAAAATCTATTTATTATATCTTTACCAGCCAGAATATTTCTAAAGAACTCTTCATAGGATTTCGTCTGAAGATTAAGTTCTGTTTTAGAATCAAGATCCACATAAAATTTATGAAGTTCCTTTTCAGCATCTTCTACTAATAGTTCAGTCGAAACTGATCCTTCAGGATGATCTTTGGAAATATTTCCTACTCTTTTTAAAAGAAGTACCAGGTCATTGAATCCATCTTCCTTAGAAACTCTCTCTAGAGTCTCTATTTTTTCAGATGCCTCGAGAAGGACGTCACAGTCTACACTAAGGACAGCACTGATTACATCTTTTCTGTGCCCTTTATCTGCAAAGACATTTACAGACCTTTGTCTGAAAAATTCCATCATCTCATCCAAAACCTCTTTTTTAGGTCTCTTGAGAACATTATCCTCTTCTAAAATATCAAGCATTTTAGAAGTAAGTTCCTTCAAAGAGATGCTAAGTTTTGAATTTAAAATAATATTTACAATTGCAAGAGCAGCTCTTCTTAGGGCAAAAGGATCTTTAGAACCGCTAGGAATCATCCCTATACCAAAACATCCTACAAGGGTGTCCATTCTGTCACATATCCCTGCAATTATTCCCTCTATACCCTGAGGTAACTGGTCTCCCTGGTATCTAGGATAATAGTGTTCCTCTATACCTTTTGAAACTACTTCTTTCTCCCCGGCCTTCAGTGCATAGTCTGCTCCCATAAACCCTTGAAGTTTCGTAAACTCTTTTTCCCCTATCATGTTTGACACTAGGTCAGCCTTTGCCAGGTGAATAGTTCTCAGAATATCCTCTTTTGAATCATTCAGAGACAGCTTTTCTGTCATATATTCAGCCAGTTTTTTAGTTCTTGAGATTTTTTGTGCTATAGTTCCCAGGTCCTTCTGGAATACTACAGTAGATAGTTTTTCCACAAACTCTTCCAGGGATTTTTTCTGGTCTTCCTGATAAAAGAATCTCGCATCAGAAAGTCTTGCAGAAAGAACTTTTTCATTACCTTTTCTTACATGCTCAGATGAAGAGATACCATTTCTGATAACTACAAATTTAGGCAAAAGTTTTCCCTGATCATCTAAAATAGGGAAATATCTCTGATGAACCTGCATAGATATAATCAGAACTTCCTGAGGAACCTCCAAAAATTCAGAGTTGAAAGTCCCCACTATAGGATAAGGATATTCTATAAGGTTTGTTACCTCATCTAAAAGCTCCGGTTCTATAAGTACCTGCTCCCCAGTCTTTGTACATTTCTCCTGGATCATATCCAGAATCATTTGTTTTCTTTCTTCTATGTCCACAATTACATTATTTTCTCTAAGTTTTGAGAAATACTCATCAATTGAGGTTACTTCAAATTCTTCACCAAAAAATCTGTGACCTTTTGAGTTCAGAGCACTTTTTATTCCTTCTATTTCAAAATCTATCTGCTCATCGTCTGCCATTGCCAGGAACCACTGAACAGGTCTTGCAAATTTAAGGTGCAGATCAGACCATCTCATAGATTTCGGAAATGTAAGACCTGTGATAAGATCTTTTAGAAGTTGAGGAAGAAGTTCTTTTGTGTCTTTTCCCTCTATAAATTTTCTTACAGCAATATATTCTCCCTTGGGAGTCTCTAGAATCTCTAGATCAGTTGGGTCTATCCCCTGAGATTTTGCAAATCCAACTCCGGCTCTTGTAAGTTCACCGTTTATATCATAAGCTACTTCCTTTGCAGGACCTGTATTTACTATATCAAGGTCTTCCTGTCTATCTGAAACTCCATCTACGAGAAGCACCAGTCTTCTCGGTGTTCCAAAAGTTTTAAGGGTTTCAAATTTTACTCTTTGACTCTCAAATTCACTCTTAATATATTTTTCTATATCATTCAGCGCAGGCTTTAAAAACCTTGCAGGTATCTCTTCCATACCTATTTCCAATAGGATCTTCACGTCATTCTCTCCTTTCTTGCAGCGAGATTATATTAGTTTGACTCTTTTTTCAACAATGGATAACCAAGATCTTTTCTGTTTTGTACAAATACCTCTGCACATCTTTTTGCCAGGTTTCTCACTCTTAAAATATAAGACATTCTCTCAGTTGTTGAGATGGCCCCTCTTGAGTCCAATACATTAAATACATGAGAACATTTCAACACATAATCATAAGCAGGGAAAACAAGCTCATCTTCTAATGCACTGAGAGCTTCCTTTTCATAATCATCAAACCACTGGAAATGGAGACCCAGGTCTGCCTTTTCAAAAGAATACTTTGAATTTTCATACTCATACTGGAATCTTATATCTCCGTATTTTACTCCCTTTGTCCACTCAAGATCATAGACACTTTCCTTACCCTGAAGGTACAGTGCGATTCTCTCTAGACCATAGGTGAGCTCTGCAGGAACTACTTCTAGCTCAAGTCCTCCTACCTGCTGGAAATAAGTAAACTGAGTTATCTCCATTCCATCAAGCCATACTTCCCATCCTAGTCCCCAGGCTCCAAGTGTTGGAGATTCCCAGTCATCCTCTACAAATCTGATATCATGCTTTTGAGGATCAATCCCGAGAACTCTAAGACTTTCTAGATAAAGTTCCTGAATATCTTTTGGTGATGGTTTCATTATTACCTGAAACTGGTGATGCTGATATACTCTGTTTGGGTTTTCTCCGTATCTTCCGTCTTTAGGTCTTCTAGACGGCTCTACATATGCTACATTCCAAGGCTCTGGCCCCAGAGACATAAGAAATGTATTGGGATTGAATGTCCCTGCTCCTGTCTCTATATCATAAGGATTGCCCAAGATGCATCCTTTGGAACTCCAGTACTGTTGGAGTGCAAATATCATTTCTTGAAAGGTCATTTACTTTCCTCCTCTATACTTTTCTCATTTTTTTTCGTTGCTATGACAGATTCTAAAATAATAAGAGCTACTCCTACGTTTATCCAGACATCTGCCAGATTAAAAACGAAGCTCCAAATCCCCCTGAAATCTATCATATCCACAACAAAACCTCTGAAAATTCTGTCGAGCATATTTCCGATAGCACCGGAAAGTATGAAGGAATATGCAAAATTTTCTAATATATTTCCTTTTTTCAAATTTCTTGCCAGATATATTATTATTCCGACTATTGCTGCTACTGTCACAAAAGAAATAATGTTGATTTTCCCCTGGAGCATCCCGAAGGCAACCCCTCTGTTTTTTACATAGGTTAAATGCAAAAAATCATACAGCAGAGCTATGCTTTCTCCCTCTACCATTCTGCCGACTGTCACAAATTTTGAAATTTGATCCACAGCTATCAATAGGAGGATTAACAGAAGATATAACATAAATTCACCTTCTTAGAAAAATTTTATTTTTAAAATCATGACGGGAAATTCCCGTCATGATTTTTTTTATTTAGTCAGAACTTCTGAACATCTAGGGCAGATTGTAGAATGCTCTTCTATCGTTCCTAGTTCTGTAGAATACTTCCAGCATCTTTCACACTTTTCTCCTTCAGCATGGAGCACTTTTACAAACATACCCTCTATTTCTTCTGCTTCAGTGAAACTTTCATCATTTTCTGTGACTATTTCAAGAGACGATACAATAAGTACTTCCTCTATGAGCTTTCTGTTTTCTTGGAGAAGTTTTGCCATATCTCCGTCAGTTATCTTCATCAGTACTTTTGCATCTAGGGAATTTCCTATTATTCTGTTCTCTCCCTGTCTTGCTTTTTCAAGAGACTTATTGGCCTCTTTTCTGATTTTTATAATCTGATCCCACTTCACTGCAAGCTCTTCATCAATATACTGGTCGTTATTTCCATACCAGCTGGATAACAGTACTGATTCAGCATCTTTTGAAGTTTCAGGTATTTTACTCCAGATCTCTTCAGCTGTGAATGACAGGACAGGAGCTATCATCTTGTTCATAGATACCAGTACTTCATACATAACTGTCTGAGCAGCTCTTCTGTCTAAAGAATCTCCTTTTTCAGCATAGAGTCTGTCTTTGATTATATCCAGATAGAAAGCCGACATATCTATTCCTGCAAAATAATGTATATCGTGGAACAGGTTATAGAACTCATATTTATTATAATTTTCAGTTACTTTTCTTTTTAGGGTTTCAAGCTTGTGCATCGCCCATCTGTCTATCTCAGGAAGATCTTCATAAGAAACTCTGTCTGTATCAGGATCAAAGTCACTTGTGTTTCCTAGTATATATCTGGCAGTATTTCTTACTCTTCTGTAGGCTTCTGCCATCTGTTTCAGGATATTTTCTGAGATTTTTACATCTTCTCTGTAATCTACAGAGGCACACCACAATCTTAATATATCTGCCCCATAGGTCTTGATTACATCGTCAGGAGACATTACATTCCCCATAGATTTAGACATTTTCTTACCTTCTCCGTCATTTACGAATCCGTGGGTAAGTACCTGTTTATAAGGTGCGTCTCCTGTAGATCCTATAGATGTCAGAAGTGAAGTCTGGAACCACC
>NZ_JBFHGC010000067.1:0-7626 GCF_041583315.1 Ilyobacter sp.
GGTTTCGATTCCTAAAATTATCATTGTTTTCAACTCCCTTTTGTAATTTATTCCATGTTGAAATTATACCATTAATTATCTAAAAAAAAAAGAATTCAAACTCTTCTTAACCGTTTAGGTCACTTGCCTTAACCCCTGGAAACTATATCGCTTTCCCTTGATGAAATACCCTTGGTATGCTTTGAAAACCAAAGAAAGTGACAAGGCCTGTATAATTGAGCATTTTATCTGAAAAACCCCAAAAACTAAAATAATAAATTAAAAAAAACAGCCTGAAACCAGGCTGTCATTTCTATGCAAGTTCGTTGTCTGCCACAAAATACTTTGGGTCTTCCACAATATTTACTTCTATTATCTTTTCTGCATCTTTCAGAAGTTCATAACAGTCTTTGCTCAGATGTTTGAGCTTCAGTTTTTTCCCTGCCTGTCTGTACTTATCCGTTATATTATTGATTGCCTCTATCGCCGAATGATCCGTAACCTTTGATTTACCAAAATCAATTGCCACTACATCAGGGTCGTTCTGTACATCAAACAACTCTTTAAAGTTTGCTGCAGAACCAAAAAACAGAGGTCCTTCCAGTATGTATGTTTTAGTTCCGTTCTCATTAACTTTTACCTCTGCCGAGATTCTTTTTCCTTTTTCCCAGGCAAAGATCAATGCTGAAATTATTATTCCCACTATTACTGCCAGAGCCAGATCATGCTCCACTGTTATTGCCGCCACAATAATGATTATTATAAAATCCTTCTTAGGTATTCTTTTGCTGTACTTCAGACTTTCCCAGGCAAAAGTTTCAATAACAACCATAAACATTACTCCCACAAGAGCTGCCAGCGGTATTATCCCTATAATTTTCGAACCAAACAATACAAATGATAACAGTGCTAGAGCCGTAGATACTCCGGAAATTCTTCCTCTTCCTCCGCTTGTTAGGTTGATCATAGACTGTCCTATCATAGCGCAGCCACCTGTTCCACCCATCAGTCCGTTTATAAAGTTTCCTATTCCCTGTCCGATACTCTCCTTGTTGGCCTGTCCCCTAGTATCAGTAAGATCGTCTATGAGAGCCATTGTCAAAAGTGACTCTATAAGTCCTACCATAGCTGCTGTAACTGCAAAAGGCAGTACAATTTTTAAAGTTTCAAAGTTTAAAGGCACTTCCGGTAGATGGAATCTAGGTAATCCTCCTGCAATTCCCCCTTTGGAAAACTCAAGAACATTTGGTATATGAATTCCTATCTTGTTGCTCCATATAGAAAGACCGGTTGTGACACATATTGCCACCAGAGAAGCCGGCACAGCTTTTGTCAGTTTCGGCAGATAATGGATTATTCCCATTGTCAGAGCTACCAGTCCCAACACTACATATAGCTGAATTCCGGACATCCAGGCACCGTCTACTTTAAACTGACTCAGTTGAGCCAAAAATATAACGATAGCAAGACCGTTTACAAATCCTAGCATTACCGAATGAGGTATCATTCTGGCAAATTTTCCAAATTTAAAAATCCCTACCAGTATCTGTACTATTCCCATTACTATTACTGTGGCAAAGAGATACTCTATCCCGTGGAGAGCCACAAGTGCAGTAAATACCACTGCTATACTTCCTGCTGCTCCGGATATCATCCCGGGTCTTCCTCCGAAAATTGCCGTACACAGTCCGATTATTACTGCCGAATTAAGTCCCACTATAGGGTCAATTCCTGCTACAAAAGCAAAGGCAACAACTTCTGGTACCAGTGCAAAGGCAACTGTAAGACCGGACAAGACCTCATTCTTCATATTTAATTTTTCTTTTAAAAAGCTACTCATCATTCCTCCTGTCAAAACACAAACTAATATATAATAAAAAACTATTTTTCACAAATCAGACATTATTGTATCATACTTTCTGTTTTTTGACAAGTTTTAGAACTGGCTACTGTTCTGTTTTGGTTATACCTATCTTACAGGCACGCCTTTTTCTCTGAGTATCTCCTTGGCTCTTTCCACTGATGCTTTTGTCGGAGGCTCTACCCCCTTGAGCTCATATTCATATCCCATCTCTTCCCACTTATACTCTCCAAGACTGTGATAAGGAAGGATCTCCATTCTCTCTACATTATCAAGACCGGCAATAAAATCTCCCAGTTTTTCAAGGAGCTCTTCACTGTCAGTAATCCCAGGTACCAGTACGTGTCTTATCCATACAGGTTTTTTTATATCTGATAGGTATTTTGCAAATTTCAGCGTGGGCTCTAGTTCCACCTTTGTGAGATCTCTGTATATTTCAGGATCGATACATTTTATATCCAGAAGTACCAGGTCTACATATTCTAGTGCTTCTTTGACTGTATCATTGAGATATATCCCGCTGGTATCAACTGCTGTATTTATGTCGTTTTCCTTACAAAGTCTAAAAAGTTCCTTTGCAAATTCAGCCTGCATAAAAGGCTCGCCTCCGGAAAGAGTCATTCCTCCTCCGTTTTTAAAAAAAGGTTTATACTTAGATATCTCTCTAACCACATAACTTGCATCCTCTTCATAGCTGGCGTCTGACATATTCCAAGTATCCGGGTTATGACAGTATTTACATCTCAGAGGGCACCCTTGTGTAAAAACTACATATCTCAGGCCTGGTCCGTCTACTGTCCCACAGCTTTCATATGAGTGTAACTTTCCCAATACTTTACCCATTTTCATCTCCATCCTTATGAATAGTTATATAATTCTTAATACGAGCATTTTCCATAAAATCTTCCTATTAAAAATTAAAAATAAAGTTGAATAAGGGAAATCCTTAGGATTCCCCTTATTCTTTATTATAAATTAAATTCTTTCGTTGATTGTTCTGGATATAACGTCAAGCTGCTGCTCTCTGTTAAGTTTAGTAAAGTTAACTGCGTATCCAGATACTCTGATTGTAAGCTGTGGATATTTTTCAGGATGTGCCATTGCATCTTCAAGAAGTGCCTTGTCAAATACGTTTACATTCAGGTGATGTCCACCAGTTGGAGTAAAGTATCCGTCCATCAAGTTTATCAGGTTGTTGCATCTGTCCTCTTGCTCTTTTCCAAGAGTTGCAGGTGTTATTGCAAATGTATAAGAGATTCCGTCGTTTGCATCTTCAAATGGAAGCTTTGCTACTGATGACAGGGCTGCGATAGCTCCTTTTTTATCTCTTCCGTTCATTGGATTCGCTCCTGGTGCAAATGGTGCTCCAGATTTTCTTCCGCAAGGAGTAGCTCCTGTCTTCTTACCATATACAACGTTTGAAGTTATCGTAAGGATAGACTGAGTTGGTCTTGCTCCTCTGTACATTTGGTGAGTTCTGATCATGTTCATGAACTTTTTAGTGATGGAAACTGCAAACTGGTCAGTTTCGTCATGGTTGTTTCCAAATGCCTCATAGTCTCCTTCGATTTCGAAGTCTATAGCCATTCCTGCTTCGTCTCTTATTACTTTTACCTTAGCATTTTTAATAGCTGCAAAGGAATCTGCTACGATTGAAACTCCTGCTATTCCGTGAGCTTGAGTTCTCTCGATTTCAAGGTCATGTAGAGCCATTTCAAATGTTTCGTAAGCATATTTATCATGCATGTAGTGGATGATGTTTAGAGCTTTTACATATACTCCTGCAAGCCACTTAAGTACTTCTTCATATCTTTCCATTACCTCATCAAAATCAAGGTATTCAGAAGTTATTGGTGCAAAATGAGGTGCAACCTGTGCTCCTGATTTCTCATCTTTTCCGCCGTTTATTGCATAAAGAAGAGCTTTAGGAAGGTTTACTCTCGCTCCGAAGAACTGCATCCCTTTTCCGACTTTCATAGGAGATACACAACAAGCTATAGCATAGTCGTCTCCGAATTGAGGTCTCATAAGGTCATCATTTTCATATTGAAGTGCTGATGTATCGATTGATACTTTTGCACAGAATTTTTTCCAGTTTTGTGGAGATTTTGTAGACCAAAGAACTGTCAGATTCGGCTCTGGTGCCGGTCCTAGGTTGTATAGTGTATTCAGGTATCTGAATGATGTTTTACTTACTAGTGTTCTTCCGTCTGTACCTTCTCCTCCAAGAACCTCAGTAGTCCATACCGGATCTCCTGAGAATAACTCGTTGTAAGCAGGCGGTCTTAAGAATCTTACGATTCTTAGCTTCATGATAAACTGGTCGATAAACTCTTGAGCTTCCTCTTCAGTTATTCTTCCAGCTTCTAAGTCTCTGTTGATATAGATATCTAGGAATGTAGCAGTTCTTCCCAGTGACATCGCTGCTCCGTCTTGGTCCTTTACTGCACCAAGATATGAGAAGTATACAGATTGTATAGCTTCTTGAGCTGTCTCAGCAGGTTTAGATACGTCAAATCCGTAAGAAGCACACATTTTTCCAAATGCCTGAAGAGCTCTTACTTGCTCAGAAACCTCTTCTCTTCTTCTGATGATCTCATCTGACATCTCGCTTACATCTAATATATTAAGTTGAGATTTTTTATCTTGGATAATTCTGTCTAATCCATATACAGCTATTCTTCTGTAGTCTCCGATTATTCTTCCTCTTCCATAGGCATCAGGAAGTCCAGTTACCAGACCGTTACTTCTGGCAGCCTTGATATCAGAAGTATATACATCAAATACACCTTGGTTATGATGCTTTCTGTATTTAGTAAAGATCTCTTTTGTGAAGTCATCGATCTTATATCCATAAGCGTCAAGAGCCTGTTCTACAAGTCTTACTCCACCCTTAGGGAATATCCCTCTTTTTAGAGGTTTGTCAGTTTGTACCCCTACGATCTTTTCAAGATCCTTGTCTATATATCCAGGTCCGTATGCATCCAGTGCAGAAGGAATCTTAGTCTCAGCGTCATACACACCTTTTTTCTGCTCTTCCTTAAACATTTCTGTAAGTTTGTTCCACAGTTTTTTAGTTGCATCAGTTGGTTCTACTAAGAAGCTCTCGTCCCCAGTATATGGAGTATAGTTGTTTTGAATGAAATCTCTTACGTTGATCTCTTTTTTCCAGAGATCCCCTTTAAATCCTTGCCATTGTTTAAACATATTGAGTTCCTCCTAGATATTTATATATATAATATTATAAAATACAAAATTTAATACACTTTAACAATTCCAGCAAAATTTCAAGTTTCAATTAACATTTTCGGGAATTTATTAACAAAGTCGGAATAAATATAACATAAATATTAAATTCTGTCAAACAATATTATCCTGTACGGTTTAAAAACACATCATCCCATTGTCCTGTTTTTTATTACTTTGAGACTGTTTTTTTTATAATGATATAAAATTCAGATACTGATCAACGATTATTTTGTTAACCTATACTTCTTGTTCGCTTGTTGTACTCTTTCTTCTTTTGTAATTATTACAGTTTAATAGAGATTAACATATCTTAATAGCTTTTTCAAGTTTTTTTATCAAATTACTAAAGATTTTAAAAATCATTTTAATTATAATCTTTACTTAGATTTTGATTCTAAGAAACATATTAATATATTATTTTTTATTTTTCGGTAACCTTTGTGACATTGGCAAAAAAAAAGAGAACTAAAATTTCTCAAAGTTCTCCACAACTATATCTCTTACTATTTTATCCAGTTTTTTTATTTCAGCTACACTCATATCTTTTACATAGATTGGTTTTGATACGATGAGCTTTACTGTTTTACCCATTTTAGTTATTGCACTGCCTCTTCTTTGGATTTCATAAGTACCTTTTATTGTCACAGGCACTATTATTCCCTTTGTCTCTGTTGCCAGCTTAAAGCTGCCTTTTTTAAACTCACCTATCTCTCCGGTTTTAGACCTTTCTCCTTCGGGAAAGATTGTGATTGGATATCCGGCCTTTATAACCTCTACAGCTCTTTTTATACTTTTTATACCCTCTCTGGGATTACTTCTGTCCAAAAATACACAGTGAGATTTTTTCATCCACACTCCGAAAAAAGGCCAGGTTTCCATCTCTTTTTTGGCTACATATCCCGTTATAAAAGGTAACCCTGCCAAAAGTACCGGAATGTCCATATTACTCTGATGATTTCCTACTACCACGATTCCGTCTTCTGCCTTTAGATTTTCTACTGCCTCTCTATCCTCGTAGATAACCTCTAGCTTAGTTCCTATGGATCCCAAAATCCAGGTTCCAAATTTTTTAAATTCTCTTCTCGTTAACCGTGCTGATTTTTCCTCTCCCGAAAACAAAATTATTGGAAGATAAAATATTGTCATATAAATGAAAAAACCCAGCCCCGACAAAAGAGCTAATATCAAACCTAACATAAAACCACTCCCAATTAAAATATTACATCAGTAATATTATCATAAAACCCTTTTTTTAGAAAGTTATTCCTCATCCTCGTCTCTCAAAGCTTCCTTCACACTATCATAACCAAAGCCTTTTCTCAAAAGATAATTTATTTTTTTATCATGAGGTTTACTGCTTATTTTAGACAGAAGTTTTTTTATCTTATAAACTTCATTCTGGCCACTGTCATTAAAAGCTTCCTTTACAATTTCAGCCTTTATTCCCCTCGCCCTCAGATCATATTCTATTTTTTTTCTTCCGTCTTTGCTTCTTTCGATAAACGACTTTGCATAGGAGTAGTCATCTATGTACCCTTTTTCCTCTATCTCTGAAATTACTTTTTTTATAATCTCTTTTTCCTGAAATTTTATACGCAGTTTTCTCTCTAGTTCCTTTGAGGTGTAGTCCCTTCTAGACAGCAGAAAGTAAGATTTCGAAAGGGCAGCCAGGTAGACCACCCGTTCGTATTCCTCTATACTCAGCTCTTCTTTTCTAGAGAGACCCATCTCATAAATTATATCCGGACTCACATCTATTACTCTGTCGTCCTCTAGATATAGTTTATTTCTCTTCAGATTCAGTATCTTCAACTTTTACCTTCTTGGTTACTTCAACTTCAGGAAAAATAATTTTATTCAGATCCATTTCTATCTGCCCTAGAAGATCGCTTTCCTCTTCCAGTCTCAGTTTTACATTTTCTTTTCCCTGGCCTAGCCTCACATCTCCGTAGCTGAACCATGCTCCTGATTTTGACACTATATCATTGTCGATGGCCATATCCAGTATCTCTCCCGCTCTTGAGATACCCTTTCCGTACATGATCTGAAATTTTGCCTCTTTAAAAGGAGGAGCTATCTTGTTCTTTGTTATCTTCACAGAGGTTTCGTTTCCTATTACATTATCACCTTGTTTTACACTTCCGATTCTTTTTATCTCCATTCTTACAGAAGAATAAAATTTAAGGGCTCTTCCTCCTGTAGTTGTTGTCTGAGGACCGAAACCAAACCCTCCTATTTTTTCTCTAATCTGATTTATAAATATCATGGTGGTTTTTGATTTATTCAGACTTCCTGTGAGTTTTCTCAAGGCCTTTGACATAAGTCTTGCCTGAAGACCCATCTGCTGATCTCCCATCTCTCCCTCTATCTCAGCTTTAGGCACAAGAGCCGCTACCGAATCCACTACTATTACGTCTACTGCTCCAGACCTCACCAGCATATCACCTATTTCAAGAGCCTGCTCTCCGTTGTCAGGCTGTGATATGAGGAGTTCGTCTACATCTACACCCAGAGCCTTTGCATAAGCCGGATCAAGA
>NZ_JBFHGC010000068.1:0-7536 GCF_041583315.1 Ilyobacter sp.
ACTTACAAGCCTGTATCCGCCTTTACCGTTTTCCTGTAAATATATAATATTCAAAAGCCCTATTTTAGATATACTCTCTTTCAGCTCTTCTAGTTCCAAATCTTCAGACGTCAAAGCCAGCCTGTTTATAAAGGTAACATCTTCAAAATCTATTTCTTCTAAAAGTTTTGGCTGCATATGTATAAGACGTCCGTACTGTTTTATTATCTGTTCTTTTTTTTCTTCAAGACTATCTCTTTTTTTCTCTCTGTTAAGAAGAGGATTATTCCCCAATTTATTAGCAACCATACTAATTTTCCTCTCTTTTAAGAATTTCCTTACACAGACCAAGGTAGTCTTTTGCACCGTTACTCCTGGAAGCATAGTCAAATATGCTCACTCCATAGGAAGATGCTTCTGTTACCTTAACATTTCTCCTGATTGTTGTATTAAACATTCTTTCACCAAAAAATCCCTTTAGTTGGTCGATAACCTCATTGTGAAGTTTTATTCTGCCGTCCACCATTGTTGCAAACACTCCGCCTATTTCAAGTTCTTCATTCATTCTCTGAGTAATGAGGTCTATGGTATCCATAAGTTCCACAATTCCCTCTAATGCATAGAACTCTGTCTGAACAGGTATGTATACCTTCTGAGAGGCAATAAGAGCATTAAATGTAAGATTGTCAAGGCTAGGAGGACAGTCAATAATCACATAATCATAACCGTAAACCTCTTTCAATATCTCTTTTAATAGATTTTCTCTCCCAGGAACTCCCCCGAGCTCTAAATTAACTTTAGACATTTTGATGTTAGTTGGAAGGACATCCACTCCTTCTCTATCCATTATTACATCGTCTAAACCTATATTTTGCAGTCCAAATGCACGATCCTTCATAAGATCATAAATCGTGTACTCCAGTCCCCTTTTGTCAATTCCTACCCCTGAGGTCAAGTTTCCTTGAGGATCAAAATCAATTAGAAGTACTTTTTTCCCTAATTTCTTAAGCCCAAAGCTTATGTTCTGAGCTGAAGTTGTTTTTGCTACTCCACCTTTTTGATTTAAAATCGAAATAACCTTCATTTCTCTACTTCACCTGCCACTTTTTATATGGTATTCATCTTAATATATTAACACACTTTAAATCAATTTAAAAGTAAAAGCCCCTATAAAAATAGCAAAAGAAAGAAGCTCTAGAAACTTCTTTCTTCAGAATTTGATGTTTATACAAATTTGTCCCTCAGAATTTCCCTTTAAACCGCCCTTATTTTGACTTCTTGTCATGAAAGAGATACCCTTAAACTTTAAATTATATTTTCGATTATTTTTTATTTTTACATTCATGTAATTTAATTTTTTAAATTTAAATATTTTTTCTAGGCGGTCTGGCTCCGAAATACTGATATAAATGACATTTTATTCCTCCGTTATAAAGCTTTCTGTTTTTTGTTGATCTTTTCTCGAAGGCTCTTTCAAACTGCTCATACGAAGTTATCACATAATATGACCATTTGGAGAATCTCATTCTGCAGACATCTCCCAGTATTCCGTATAATTTATTTACAGCTTTATCGTCTGAAAGTCTTTCTCCGTAAGGTGGGTTTGTTATTATTGCTCCATATTCTGAAGGTGACTCTATTTCCAAAAGGTGTTTTGTTTCAAATGAGATATCATCCTCTACACCTGCTAAAACAGCATTTCTTTTGGCAGTTTCTATGGCCTCACCGTCTATATCTGAGCCGTATATCCTTACTTCTTTTTCATGGTCTTCACATGAGTAAGCTTCATCTCTCACATCTACCCATTTGTTTTTTTCAATAATACTCCAGTTCTCTGCGGCAAATTTTCTGTTTGATCCTGGCGCTATATTTCTTGCTATCATAGCCGCCTCTATAAGAATAGTCCCCGTTCCACACATGGGATCTAAAAGAGACAATTCTCCACCCCTCCATCTGGATATTTTTACAAGAGAGGCTGCCAGGGTTTCCTTCATTGGAGCTTCATTTATCTCTGCCCTATATCCCCTCTTATGAAGTCCCTCTCCGCTTGTATCGATCATAACTATAAATTTATCTTTATTTCCCTGTACCTTTATTTTATAAACTGCCCCATCTTCACTAAAGTAGTCTTTTTCATATTTCCCTTTCATTTTTTCCACTATAGCTTTTTTAGTTATTCTTTGGATATCGGACTTAGAGTAAAGCTTGCTGTTGACAGAACTTACCCAGCTGACAGGAAATTCCCCATCTTCTGCTATGACCTCATCCCAGTTGAGTTTTTTTACATTCTCAAAAAGTTGATCAAAAGTAAATGCTTCAAATTCTCCCATTTTTAAAAATACTCTGTCAGCACATCTCAGCCATATATTTGCCTTGGGGATATCTTCCAGTTTCCCGTCAAATTCCACTCTTCCGTTAAAGGTTTGTACATTTTCAAACCCAAGGTCTTTTAACTCCTGAGCCACTATACTTTCTATTCCCATTGAAGCTGATGCTATCAAGGTTACTTTATCCATAATAAAACTCCTTCTCAAATTTAATCTTCCCCTCATTTTATAGAAAAAATCAATATGTGTCAACAAATAGAAAAAGCTGATGTAGGGGTACACCAGCTTTTCAAAAGGGGTTTTTACGGGAGAATCTCAGAATAAGATCCTCAAGAATCTATAAGCTATATTCCTGTAAAAATTCTTTTTCCTCTTTAATTTTTTATAAATTTTATCTATTAAGTTTTAAACGAGAAAATACTTGTATTATCAAGGATACCAATTCATATCGACTGTTATAATTTATTAGGGATTACAACCTACCCTAAAAAAAATCGGCATAAATAAAAAGAAGGGAGTAGTAATCTCCCCCCTAGCAACAACCTAAAGTATCTTCAAATTCATCCTTTCTTGCGGCACATATAGGACATAACCAGTCTTCCGGTACATTATCAAAATCAGTTCCAGGTTCCACACCGTTATCAGGGTCTCCCCTTTCAGGATCATAAACATATCCACAAATTGTACATACCCATTTTTTCATAAATAAAATCACTCCTTTATCATAACATCTTGTTTTCTAGCCTTCAACATACATACTTTTATATGTTCATAACAGATATTTTCAAAAAAAATTAAAATTATATTTTTGTCTTTACTTATTTATTAGAAAAAACACCTTAATAAATAATACTCTATTAATAGCAAAAATTAAAATTAAATCTATTAATATTTATTTTTGAATCTCATCAGATTTTGCAAGCCCTTTCCTATTGAGAGCCTTGTAATATATTATTTTTATCATTGCAAATATAGGAACTCCTATCAGCATTCCCATCGGTCCGCCTATGTTCCCGCCTATCAAAACTGCCGTTACAACCCAAAAAGGATTCATACCAACTGAATCTCCCAAAATTTTAGGACCTAGAATCCAGCTGTCTATTTGCTGAGCCAATAATATAGCTATCCACATGGGTAAAACTTTCAATGGCAGCGTCAAAAGTACCAGCACCGTACTTATCACCCCTGCTATTATTGAGCCTATATAAGGTATCATGTTTCCTAACCCTATAATAAAAGAGATTAGGACAGCATAAGGTACATTTGTAAAAAACATTATTATAAAACATACAACTCCCACACACAGAGAAACCAAAGATCTTCCTGTTAAATAATTAATAAAAATTTTTCTGCTTTCAAAAAGAAAATCCAGTGATTCACTCACAGATTCTTTTTTTAAAAAAATAGATAAAGTTTTTCTTATAAAATTTATAAAATATTCTTTATATAGTAAAAAATAAACTGCAATTAAAAACCCAAAAAATATATCCACTATGGAAAAGGTCAGCTTAATTACTTTTTCTAAAACTGTAATAACAAAGGACTGGGTATTTACAACCTGGGAACCTATGAAGTTCATTAGTTTTTCCTTTAAAACTTTTTCATCTATAAAAGCGAACCTATTTTTATTTGCCTCAAATATCTCAACAACCCATGTCTGAGATTTACTTTTCATCTGGGGAAAGCTATCTATCAGTTCTCCCATACTGTTTGAAAGAGGTGGGATCACTATAAAAAACACTCCTATAAAAATAAAGACTAGAATTATAAAAGAAAAGAATATTCCCACATCTCTCCTAAAGTGAAATTTCTTAGAGAAAAAATTTATCATAGGTTCCAAAATCATTGCAATTACAAGTCCATAAATAAAAGGCTGAATATATTTATAGAAACCGTTTATGACCGACTTTAAACTTTCCAAATCCTGAAAAAAACTTTGAATAATTACAAGGAATAACCCTATAAAAAAAAATTTTATATAAAATCTATCATCCTTCATTGTGCCTCCAGAGATACTTTTTTTATTAACTAATGATAGCCTCTTTCTAAGATTTTTTCAATACTTGAATTGTATAACTTCATTGTTATAATTAAAACAAAAAAAATCCCTCCCTTAATTACATAGATACAACAGTATCTTCAGTAATAAAGAGAAGGACTCAAAAATACAAAAATCTTTCCACTATCAATTCACAAGTAATTTGGAAAAATCCCATTCTATTAATCTTTTTTATCATTAATACTGAACCTTTTTTAATTTTTTATTTATTTTTAAAAATCTCAAAAATCCAATATAAATAATTATAAATCCAATGTAGATAAAAGCATATCCAATTTTATTAATAATTGAAATATCAAAAAATTTAATAAAACTTGCTCCTGAAACTATTAGACTTAAAGCCGTCCTAATGTAAGCTAAGAAAGTTCTTTCATTAGCTAAAATTGTTCTATCTGTAGCCAAAAAATCTCTTAACATCATTTCATTCTTATCATTCTCATAAATATTAAACATAAAAGAACCTTTCGTACAGCATATTATAATTAATTCACAGCCGTTCATTTATTAAAATTTTATTTTTACTTAAGGATTTTACAGCCTCGTTATATTCAATTTTAAATTGCTATAATTTTATGAATAAGCGATAAATCTTTCTCTAAAAATAATATTTACACTATGGATAGATATCTGCCTTCTATCTCTTTAACTTGAATAATATCTTTTGCATACTTTACAGCAACCCTGGCAATAACATCATTTGGATTAACTACTTCAACTGATAATTTCTTATTTCCTAGTATCAAGGGTATTTCAGAGCACCCCATAATTAAAGCCTCTGCTCCATTAGCTATTAAAAAATTTGCTGCTTTTACCATCATTTCTTCATTTTTGTTAGTTAAACCATCATATTTAAATGAAAATATTGAATTATGTACCAAGTCTTGAATTTCCTCTGGTACTTCTACTACTTCAATGTCAAATTTATTAAATGACTTCTCGTACATTCTTGTTTTCATGGCACCAGCAGTAGCCAGAACTCCTACTTTTTTGACTTTATCCACGATCTTTATAGTTTCTAAAACTGCTTCATCAATAATATGTAATACCGGTATATCAACGGCATTCTTCACATAGTCATAAAAATAGTGGGCAGTATTGGCCCCTATAATTATAAAATCAGCTCCTGCACCTGCTATATTTCTTGCAGTTTCAGCCATAGCCGGTCCAGGATTTTCTCCCCCGTTCAAAATAGCATCCTGTCTACTTGGCATTTTGGGGTTATTGTCAATAATAATTCGTAAGTGTTCATGATCGTTCTTGGCATTACTTTCTGTTACGATACTAGAAAATAAATCAATGGTAGCTTCAGGTCCCATACCACCTAAAATACCGACTACTCTATCTTTCATATTTTCACTCCTTAAATTGATTTAAGCATTATTTGTAAAAATTATATCTAAGCTCCTTCGTTTATACTTTCAGCCTCTATTTCTTTACTTTTATTCCAGTATGGAGAAGTTTTTCCATCAAAAAGTTTCTCCCACGCAGATACAACAGTTGTCGCTGTGATATCACCCAACGTATTTGTAGCAGTCATTCCCATATCTAGCAACCTAAATACCCCAATCATCATTGCTCCTGCTTCAAGTGGTAATCCTAAAGATGATAGAAAGATAGCAGTTGATACAAATATTCCACCAGGAATACCTGGACTACCCAATGTTAAAATAACACCCAATATTGAAAACTGTAGTATTTGTGAAAACGTTACATCTATTCCAACAAGTTGACAGGCAAATACTCCCATAACTCCAAACCAAATTGCATTTCCATCCATATTCATAGTCGCTCCCATAGGAATTGAAAAGCTTGATATTTTCTTAGGTAAACCCATATCTTCCTCTGCTGTTTTTAATGAAACAGGAATTGTAGCAGCACTACTACAAAGTGTAAATGCAGTCAGCCATATTGGTTTTGTTTTTGTTAAATAATCCATGGGTCTCAATTTTGCAAATATTATAACTGAACTTAAATAAACAAATACAATTTGTAAAATAAGACCTAAATAAACGCTGCCGATAAATTTAGCTAAAGGTCCGAAAATATCAGTCCCAAATTTACCTGCAGTCCATGCCATCAACGCAGCAATACCATAAGGAGAAAATTCCATAACTATTGTAATAATTTTTAACATAAGCGATCCAATATCTCCAAATGCTCCAACTATTCTTACTTTAGTTTCACCACCTATCATCAAAACTGCTATACCTGTAAATATTGCAAAAACAATTATCTGTGGCAGCTTGCCTTCTGCAAGAGCCTGCAAAATATTAACAGGAATAAAAGATTGAACTGTATCCCAAAAACCTGACATTTTTTGAACATCCGCTGCCGTTGAAGAAACATCAAGATTTATCGATACTCCAGGTTTAGTTATCATACCTACGAAAGAACCTATTACAGCAGCACAAGCTGTTGTAACTAAGTAAAATCCTACAAGCTTAGATCCTGCCCTACCAAAGCTTTTTGCATCTTCCATTTGACAGATACCATATACTACATTAGCATATATCAAAGGTACAACGCCCATCCTTAGTAACCTCATAAAAACATCACCTATGGGTTTTAAAGATTGACCAAATTGCGGAGAGATTAATCCTATTATTAAACCTACAAGCATTCCTATAAAAATCTTATTAGCCAACCCAATTTTACTTTTCGATTTATTTAACATGTACATCACTCCTTTTTATAATTTTTTTATTAATTTTAAAAGTAACAATTTTGACTAAATTATGCTCTCGTCTATGGAATAATTCTAACTGTTTAAAATAAAAAAGTCATACTGCTCCCATTTAAAAATCAAATGAAAGTAATATGACTTTATACCTTTGAAGGGTAAAATAAAGCTAAACTTTATCTTTTCTTACAAAGATGCCCTTTACTTTTTAACCTTTAAAAATAACGCTAACACAGTTTGAAAATAATTAATGTAATCTAACATTTTTTAATAGAATTTGACAAATATAAAAAATAAAAATTTATAATATATAACGTATATGCAGCACCATGAAAATATATACTATATTGATCATTTTGTGCTTTTAAAAAAATTATGGATAGAATAAATTAGATAAATTAAAATATTAGCTATCGGATTGTGTGAATTGGTTTAATAATTACAGGATGACCAACCTTAAAAAAGTTGTCTAAAAAAATGTTGCCATTCCA
>NZ_JBFHGC010000069.1:0-7534 GCF_041583315.1 Ilyobacter sp.
ATTTGCAACAGGTATAAAAATGGCTAAACCTGGAATGAAAGTAATCGCATTAGGTGGAGACGGTGACTTCACTGCAATCGGAGGTAACCACCTTATTCATGCTGCAAGAAGAAACATCGACATCGCAGCAATCATTTTCAATAACAATATCTACGGAATGACAGGAGGACAATTCTCTCCTACCACTCCTATTGGCGATTACGCTACGACAACTCCTACTGGAAACATAGATCCAAACTTTGATATCGTAAAGCTTGTAGACGGTGCAGGAGCTTCTTATGTAGCCAGAGGTACTGCTTATCACTTTGATGCTCTTGTAAAGTTATTTGAAAACGCCATCAACCACAAAGGATTCTCTCTGGTAGAGGCTGTAAGTACTTGTCCTACAAGTTACGGAAGAAAAAACAAAGGGTTCAAGGGAAATCCTTCAGCTATGCTGAAATACATGAGAGACAACACTGTACCTGTAGCTGCTGTTGCAAAACTTCCGAAGGAAAAAGTAGAAGGTAAGCTTGTAATCGGAGAATTCAAAAATGAGCAGAGACCTGAATACACAGAAGAGTATCAAAAAATTATAGATAAAGTAAGAGGGGTGTAATAGATGGCAAAGGAAATCAGATTAAGCGGTTCAGGTGGACAGGGTCTTATTTTGGCAGGTATCATCCTTGCAGAAGCTGCCTTGAAACAAGGTAAGGTAGCTGTACAGTCACAATCTTACGGTCCTGAGGCTAGAGGTGGAGCAAGTAAGTCTGAGGTAATCATAAGCGATACTGAGATTCTGTATCCTAAGGTAAATCAAGCCGACATCTTTCTTTCACTTACTCAGAAATCATTTGATACATACGGAAACGGAAATAAAGAGAACTGCAGTATTGTAATAGATTCAAGCGTTGAAGTTCCAGAAGGTTTAAACGTCATTAAACTCCCTATACTGGAAACTGCAAAAGAAAAAGTAGGAAACGCAATAGTTGCAAATATAGTGTCTCTCGGAGCCATACAGGCTGCTACAAACATTGTAGACAGAGATATCCTTGAAGAAACTATTCTCGGAAGAGTTCCTGCTCATGTAAAAGAGCTAAACAAAAGAGCATTTCAGGCTGGTATCGATTTAGTTAAAAATTCATAATAAATATTAAAAACTTAATCTATAGTAAAAAAAATGGGCTTTCAATGAAAGCCCATTTTTACATATCTAAAACTTGATATAAAAACAATAGTTATTATCTAGTGTATTACATCATTTTTTTTATAGTATCTGCCAGTCTTTTTATCCCAATATCTATAGTTTGGGCATCTACATTGGAATAATTAAGTCTAAAGGTATTTTCAATTTTTTCTTTGGCATAAAAAGGAAATCCTGGAACAAAGGCCACATTTTCTTCAATAGCCTTGTAAAAAAGATCCAGAGCTTTTATGTTTTCCGGAAGTGTTACCCATAAAAACATCCCACCCTCTGGCCTTGTAAATTTAACCTCTTCTGGAAAATATTTTTCGATGGAGCCTATCATAGCTTCTCTCTGGTGACCGTAAGCCTTGATAATTTTTTCAATATGCTTATCCATATCGTTATCTAAAAGATACTGATAAATTATTCTCTGGCTGAAATAGTTTGTGTGAAGGTCCGAAGCCTGTTTTGCTACTACTAATTTATCAATCAGTTCTTTCTTTGCATATATCCAACCAAGTCTGAAAGAGGGGGCTATTATTTTTGAAAAACTTCCCAAAATTATGGTATTGTCATAATATTTTTTCATTGACGGAACCGTTTCCCCTATAAATCTTAAGTCACCGTACGGATTGTCCTCCACCATTAAAATATCTTGCTTTTTTATTGCTGCTGCAGTCGCTTCTCTTTTTTCAGAACTGTAAGTTATTCCAGAAGGATTCTGAAAATTTGGTACAGTGTAAAAAAGTTTTATTTTATTGTTTTTCATAACTTCTTCTAGTTCTTCTATGGCTACCCCGTCATCCTCTAATGTAACATCACAAAAGTTTGGGCCATATACTGAAAACGCCTGTATGGCTCCGAGATAACCCGGTTTTTCCATCAAAACATTTTCTCCATCATTTATAAAAGTCTTACCTATGAGGTCAAGCCCCTGCTGTGATCCGCTTGTAATTATTATTTCTTCCGGACTCACATCGATACCTTCTTTTTCTTTATACCTTCTGGCAATATACTCTCTGAGGGGAAGATAGCCTTCTGTGGTGCTGTACTGAAGAGCATTTGCACCATCCTCTTCGAGAACTTTATTACACGCATTTTGAATCTCTTTCACAGGAAAAAATTTAGGATTGGGAAGTCCCCCTGCGAAAGATATTATTTTCTCGTCTGCAGCCACTTTCAATATCTCTCTGATAAATGATTTCGGAACATTTTTAAGCCTGTCTGATATATAATTTTCCATGTACAACACCCCGTCTTTTAATTTTATATGACCCTAAAATGAACCCCTTTTTCCCACTAATATCTTTTAAAAATTTTTATTTCCCTTAATTATTAATAGGTATTCTAATGTTTGAGTCTGAAATTGTCAAGAATTTTTATAACTACTGCAGTCTGTAGGTAAATAAAAAAAAACGCGCATAATGCGCGTTTTTTTTATTTATATGATTATGCGTTTTTTAATTTTGTTTCTGAGGTTTTCTCCACAACTTCATCTTGAGGTAAAACTATATTTAGTATTAGTGCAATCGCACCTGATACTACTATTCCTGACCCTCCGAATATAAGCTGTATTGTCTGAGGGAAGTGAGCTAGTGCTTCTGGTACACTTCCAAGTCCGAATCCAAGTCCCAATGAAACCGCGATAATAACGCTGTTTCTACCTTGAAGCTTATCTTTTGTTATTAGATTTATTCCGCTTATTGATATCATTGCAAATATCATAACCAGACTTCCACCTATAACACTAGGAGGAATAATTGTGAACAAGGCACCGATCTTAGGAATAAACGCTCCCATAACTAGGAGAGATGCCCCTACAGCAACTACGTGTCTGCTCATTATTCCAGTCATGGCAACAAGTCCTGTATTCTGACTGAAAGATGTAGTCGGAAGGATACTAAATGCAGAAGCCAGGGCACTACCTAAACCGTCTGCCATAATTCCTCCAGAAAGCTCTCTATCAGTAGTCTCTCTTCCTGCACCACCCATAGTAACTCCTGACATATCTCCAACAGTCTCCACTGCAGAAACCACAAACATAAGAACCATAGCCAGTATTGCGTCAAGATGGAAAGTAAATCCATAAGTGAAAGGCTTTGGAACTATGAAAAAGTTTGCCTGGGATACTGCCCCTAGGTCTACCTTTCCAAAGATAGCTGCTACAATAAATCCTACAATGGTACCGATAACAACAGATGCTGTACTTGTTATCCCTTTAGTAAACTGCTTGAAGAAAATTACAGTTAGGAGAACTACCATTCCTATTGTCATATTAACCGGAGATCCGAAGTCTGCCGCCCCTACTCCACCTGCGAAATACTTGATCCCAACTGGAAGAAGGGAAAGACCTATAGAAAGAACAACCACACCTGTAACGATAGGCGGGAAAAATTTTCTTATTTTACCGATAACCGATCCAAGAAGAGCTTCAAATATACCCCCTACAAGGGCTGCTCCGAGAACCGCTTCAAAACCATACTTTGTCCCTATAGAGATGGCAACCGGCACAAAGGCAAAACTCGTACCAACTACAACAGGCAGTCTAGCACCAATAGGCCCAAGGCTGTAAGCCTGAAGAATAGTGTTTAATCCTGCTACCAGCATAGTACACTGAATAAGAAATGTCTTTTGTTCCTGAGGAAGACCTAAAACCCCAGATACGATGATAATTGGTGTAAGATTGCTGACAAACATTGCAAGAATATGCTGAAGCCCTAAAGGAAATGCTACTTTCAGCGGTGGTACTCCGTCCAAGTGATAAGGTGATCTGTTTTTCATTGATTAATTCCTCCTAAAACCTTAATTTTACCCATATAACATCACAGAGGAAAATAAAAAAAAGTTATTTTCCTCCTATAAGTGAAAGAAAATAACCCAGTGCACCCTAAACTATGCCTGTTTTATCTTTTCACTCATAGTAGCTAATTTACGGTTAGCTGTAGAAACTCCCGACCTTATTTCGGAATTATACGAGTGTTATTTTTTTATTTTAACAAAAACAATATACCATATTAATAAAAAAAAATCAAATAAAGTGAAAATTATAGTTTAACCTTATAACACTCTTCCAAAAGACCACCTAGAAGAGTTTCAACCTTTTCCTTTGACAAGCCTTCTATTACACCGTCACTTTTGTCTATAATTTCATCCTCAGAAAACAGCTCTCCATTTTCATCTTTGATTCCTGTATTTGTAAAACCAAGATCTGGATCAATAAGCGTAAGCAGAAGAAATTCATCACCCACTCTATAGAGACACCTGTTTTTAGATATTATTATTCTGGCCCCTTTCTGAAGAACCCCATTTAGTCTTTCCATTATCTCTTTACGTTCCATATCATAAAAATACTCTTTTTTCGGAAGAAAATATATCTCTTTTTCCATCTCCATAGCCTCTAATATTTTATCAAACATTTTGACCACCTCTATACATATTTTACCCTTTGCAAGAGATTGTTCCTTCAAAAAACAATAAAACTTAAAAACCCATACTATACTATTTTTAATTTCTTCTTCTATACCAGCGGGGCTTTTGTCCCTCTTTTTCCAAGGTACTCTTCAAAAGCTTCTTTAAAATACCGCATCCCTGTTTTTATCTCTCCTTCGTTTACCCCTGCAAAGCTCATTCTGAGATAGGGACTAGGATCATTTTTCTGATAAAATACTCTTCCTGGAAGAAAGGCCACGCCCCTTCTAAGGGCTATATTATAGAACTTTTCGCTATCCATCCACTCTGGTATTTTCACCCAGAAAAAAAGCCCTCCTTCTGCCTCATAAACGATTTTAATCTGAGGTATATTTCTGATCTCTTTTTTCATAAGAATGTAACGCTGAGAAAATATTTCTCTGATTGTATCCAGATGATTGTAGATACATCCTTTTCTCATGTAGTGGTGAAAGGCTCTCTGATTCAGACCTGAGCTTGATATATCCGCCATATATTTTACAGAGACTGCCATCTCTGAGAGTTCTCTTGGGAGAGCCATAAAGGCCAGTCTCAGACCTGGCATGAAAATCTTTGAGAAACTTTTTATGTAAATAACTTTTTCTTTCTGATCTATGCTCTTTAGGCTCGAAGGAGTGTGGTCCCCGTAATGTATCTCGGACATACAATCATCTTCCACAATGAAAACATTATTTTTATGGGCAGTCTTCAAGAGTTTTTCTTTTTTTCTGTCACTCCAGCATATACCCGTTGGGTTGTGATAATTCATCATGGTATAGATAAATTTTATACCTCTTTCTTTCTCAAGGGCAGATTTCAGTTTTTTCATGTCCATGCCGTCTTTTTCCAGGGGTATTGTTATTATATGTGCCCCTGCCTTTTTAAAAGAGGATACTGCACCAGAATATGTGGGCCCCTCCACTATGATTTTATCCCCGGGTTTTATAAGCATTTTTCCTATAATATCTATGGCTTGTTGAGAACCTGATACTATCTGTATATTATCGGTCTTTATGTTTTTTTCATTTAAATATCTTGATATCTCTTCACGAAGAGGTCCATATCCCTTGGGATCCTGATAGGAAAAGACATCTCCCCCGTCTCTCTCTAGAACAGTATTTATAGCCTCTTTAAAATCTTTCAGAGGAAAAAGCTCTGATGAGGGAGTGGCACTTGCAAAATTGATAACTTCTCCCAAATCAAGCTGGCTGTAGTTTATTCCGTGGTCTCCCTCCTCTTCAAAATGAAATTTTTCAGGGAGTTTTTCTGATGCCACATAGCACCCGCTTCCTACTATTTTATAGAGATACCCGTCTTTTTCCAGGATATCATAGGCTTTCACAATTGTAGATGAATTGACAGAAAGAACCAAAGAAGCCGCTCTTATGGTTAGAAGTTTTTGATCTCTTTCAAATTCCCCATTTTCAATCATCTTTTTTATACCTTCAAAAACTTGTATATAAAGTTTATTCCCTGCTCTTTTTTCCACCTTGAAATCAAACATTTGTCTCTCACCCCCTAGAATTGTATCGCTACAATTTTGATTTTATCACGTTGACATCACTGGCAATATATTAGATAATCAACCTAATCAAATCAAAAAAAATATTCATAACAGTACAATTATAACATTTTGTATCGTTTTATAAAAGGGGGATTTATGGAAAACAAAAGGTATGAACTAAACAAAAATCTTGCTCAGATGCTAAAGGGCGGAGTAATCATGGACGTCATAAATGCGGAGCAGGCAAAAATAGCAGAGGAAGCAGGGGCATGTGCAGTAATGGCTCTAGAAAGAGTCCCGGCAGATATCAGGGCAGCTGGCGGAGTTTCTAGAATGTCCGATCCGAAAATGATAAAAGAGATACAGGCTGCAGTTTCTATTCCTGTCATGGCAAAGGTCAGAATAGGGCATTTTGTGGAAGCTCAGATTTTAGAGGCTATAGAGGTGGATTATATAGATGAGAGTGAGGTACTGACTCCTGCTGATGATAAGCTGCATATAGATAAGTCAAAATTCCAGGTTCCGTTTGTCTGCGGAGCAAAAAATCTGGGTGAGGCTCTCAGAAGAATCGCAGAAGGAGCTTCTATGATAAGAACAAAAGGTGAACCAGGTACAGGAGATGTAGTAGAAGCTGTAAAACATATGAGAGCCATGAACTCTGAAATAGCTAGAATAAGCTCTATGACCAGCGACGAGATATATAATGCCGCCAAAGAACTGGGAGCTCCTTTGGACTTAGTAAGAAATATCCATGAAAACGGAAAACTTCCTGTTGTGAATTTTGCTGCTGGTGGCGTGGCTACCCCTGCAGATGCCGCTCTCATGATGCAGCTTGGATGTGACGGTGTCTTTGTCGGGTCAGGAATATTTAAATCCGGAGATCCGAAAAAAAGAGCCGCTGCAATAGTAAAGGCAGTAACAAATTACAACGATCCGAAAATACTTGCAGAGATTTCTGAAGACATTGGAGAGGCCATGGTTGGAATCGGTATCCATTCTCTTAGAGAAGAGGAAAAAATGTCTGAAAGAGGGTGGTAATATGAAAATCGGTGTTCTTGCTTTACAAGGAGCATTCAGAGAACATATTGAAATCCTCAACAAACTCGGCATAGAAGGAGTAGAAGTAAGAAAAAAAATGGATCTCAGGGATATAGAGGCAATAATTCTCCCTGGGGGAGAAAGCACTACAATGGGAAAGCTTTTAATTGATCTGGGAATCATGGATACACTTAAAGCTATGATAGAAGATGGATTTCCTGTATTTGGGACTTGTGCCGGGATGATACTTCTTGCAAAATCCCTTGCCAACGACGAAAAGGTTCACTTGCGTATTATGGATATCATTGTAAAACGAAATGCCTATGGCAGACAGCTGGGAAGTTTTAACTGTAAAGCACCTGTGAAGGGTATAGGGGAGG